>NZ_JBJURL010000017.1:0-57932 GCF_046097905.1 Pseudarthrobacter sp. NKDBFgelt
TCGCACTGACCTATCGAGCCGGCGTCGTCCTGTACGCCGTCGTCATCTGGCTACGCCAATAAGGAGACACACCCTAGACCATGCAGAATTTCAAGCGGTGAAATTTGATCAAGGCAGACCGTCATCGGATCGGCGACGGTCTGCCCTTCATCGCGGAGGGGAATTACGATGACTGCTGTTCAGTCCATGAGCTCGACGACCAACAAGGTGCTGGGCGGCATGGTCAACGCCTGGTATGTGCCCTCGTGCCCCCGCGTAAGAGACAACAGCCAAAAGGAAGTCGGGCTACTCGCCGAAACTTCCCACAACTCGAGCCACACAAGGGCCCCTTCTACAACTGCCACAAAACCCTCATGCCCGCAGCGTACGTTCTTTTTCTCTTTCATTCAGAGCACCGCCGTCTTGCTGTGATGGCCTCATTGCAGCGACCGCGCCACCGGCGACGAGGACTACCACGCCGACGCCCATGTAGAGCATGGATGCGGTCCAATGCGCGTCCAGGAGGGCTCCGGTGATGAGTGGGGCGACGATGGCGCCAATGCGGCCAATCCCGATCGCCCATCCGACGCCGGTGCTGCGGACGGACGCCCCGTATAGTGCCGGAGTGATGGTGTACATGCCGGCAATGCAACCGTTGATCAGCATGCCGACTACTCCGCCTGCCACGAAGGCCAGGGCAAGGATGCCTGCGGTGGAAATAAACATCACCATGGTGGCTGCAGAGAGCACGGCAAACACAACCATTACCTTGCGGCTGTTCCAGCGAATGGTTAGTAGGCCGTAGAGCAGGGATCCGAAAGTGCCGCCGAGGGTTAGCATGAGACCCCCGATGACGCCTTGGCTTTCAGTCATGCCTGCCGTGACGAGGAGTCGCGGCGTCCAGCTGTTCACGAAGTAGAACCCGAACATGGTCGCAAAGAAGGCAAGCCACACGAGCCATGTGGAGCGACGGTTAGCAGGAGTGAATAGTTCGGAAAGCTTGTTCTTGCGGTCCGCTTTTACTGAGTGGGTCGGGAGCTCTGCCACTTCTGGCTGCCCAATTTTGCGGGCAATCTTGTTGAGGCGACTGAGGACGTTACGGGGACGGCGGGTGGCCAGGAAGTCCACGGACTCCGGCAGCAGGATGGCCAGAAGAATCAGGACGGCGCCGGTGCAGATCCCGCCAAACAGGAATACCGAGCGCCAGCCGAAGCTTGCCTGGAGGGTTACCGCGGCGGCGCCGCCCAAGGTTGCACCGATGCCGTAACCGGCTGTGTAGATACTGATGGCCAGCCCACGCCACCGTTTGGAGGAGTATTCGCTGGCAATGACGTTAGTACAAGCGAGGATGCCGCCGATCCCCAGGCCGGTGACAACGCGCCATATCCCCAGTTCCACCGCCGATTGGGCAATGGAGGCGAGCAGCATCCCGGCGGTGGCTAGGCCAACGGAGATCAGGACCATGGGTCGGCGTCCGATGATGTCGGCGAAGGGGGCCAGGCCCAAGGATCCGATGGCCATGCCGACCAGTCCGGAGCTCAGCAGGATGCCCAGTTCCGCTCCGCTGAGGCCGAAGTCGCGTGTCACGCTGTTGGCTGTGAAAGCCATGGCCAAGACATCGAAGCCGTCGAGGGCGTTGAGGACAATGCACAGGCCTACGATCAGCCATTGGTACAGGGACATGCTGGACGCGTCGATGCGTTCTTGGAGTTGCATGGAGCTACTTTCTGGAGGCCGCGGACAAGCCGGGCAGGTGCTAAGTTTCATGCGGACGGGCAGGTGTGCCCGCCGGGACCAAGGCCGGCGCAGCCCTCATCGTCGAGCACGGCAGCCAGGCGACTATCTATACTGATAGTTAGATGTGGCGCGAGACACAGCATAACTATGAACATAGTTAGTTGACAAGAGGTTAGTGGACGCGGTGCCCGGCATGCGGTTATGCAGGGCGCCCTGACGGAGAGGATTGGTGGCAGATGAGTCTCCGCTACGCCCTGCTTGCATTGCTCACATCCCAGCCTCTTACGGGCTATGACGTTTTCAAGCACTTTGAGCAATCCGTCGGGTACGTCTGGCACGCTCCCGACTCGCAGATCTATCCCGAGCTCCGCAAGATGGAAAAGGATGGTCTTCTCAGTGGTATCGAGGAGCCTTGGGGGAAAAGGGGGAAGAAGAAGCGGTACCACATTACGCCGGAAGGGATCGAGGCCTTCCGGTGCTGGATGAATACCACTCTGGACTACGCCCGCGAGCGTGACCCGATCCACCTCAAGGCGGCCTACCTGGAGTGGGCCGAACCGGATGCTGCGCGGACCCAGATGCATGCCCACATTGCGTATCACTCTTCCCGCGCGCAGCAATGGCGGGAAATGATCGCCACCCTTGAGGACCGGACTAATCCCATCCTGGTGACGCGCCTCGCAGCGGCCCCTGAGGAGGATCGGGCCAAGATTGCGGGCTACAAAATTTTCACTTACGAAGGCATGATCGACCGCGCTAAGGCCGAAATCGAATGGGCCCGGCGCGGCCTGGAGCTGATTGACAAACTCGAGTCCTGACTAAAGCAGGCACGCAGACTTCCGGCCTGCACCTGCCTTCCGCGCCTTGCTGGACCTGGCTGCCCCGAAGAACGTTTGCCACTATCTATCAACATAGTTATGCTGTGATGCAGACCACTACCTATGTGGATAGATATAGCGAAGGAATGACCATGACCGCGCTGATGCAGTCCGTGAGTTCGACAACCAACAAGGTGCTCGGGTATCCGCTTAATGCCTGGTACGTGGCCGCCTGGGACCACGAGGTGACCCGGAAGCCGATGTCGCGGCGGATCGCGGACCGTCCACTCGCCCTTTACCGCACTGAGGACGGCAGGGCCGTGGCGTTGGCGGACGCCTGTTGGCACCGGTTGGCACCGTTATCCATGGGCAAGACCCTCGGCAAGGATCAAATCCAGTGCCCTTATCACGGCATTGTCTATAACTCCGCAGGCCGCTGCGTCTCCATGCCGGCGCAGGAGACCATCAACCCGAGCGCCACGGTGCCGTCCTTCCCTGTGATCGAGCGGTACCGGTATGTGTGGGTCTGGCTGGGCGATCCCACCTTGGCAGACCCGGACCTGATCCCGGACATGCACCAGATGAGTTCGAACGAGTGGGCTGGCGATGGTGAGACCATTTTTGCCCCGTGCAACTACCAGCTGGTGCTGGACAACCTGATGGATCTCACCCATGAGGAGTTCGTCCACTCTTCCTCGATCGGGCAGGACGAACTGAGCGAGTCCGATTTCGTCGTGACCCAAGAAGGCACGACCGTCACCGTGTCCCGCTGGATGCTCGATATCGACGCGCCGCCGTTCTGGCTCAAGAACATGCGCGACAAGTTTCCCGGTTTCGAGGGCAAGGTGGACCGCTGGCAGATCATCACCTTCCAGTCTCCGTCGACCATCAACATCGACGTCGGCGTTGCGAAGGCAGGCACGGGCGCGCCGGAAGGTGACCGCAGCCAGGGTGTGAACGGTTTCGTCATGAACACCATCTCACCGGAGACCGCCAAAACCTGTCATTACTTCTGGGCCTTCATGCGCAACTACCGCCTGGAAAGCCAGCTGATCACCACCCAGCTCCGCAATGGCGTGCACGGTGTGTTTGGGGAGGACGAGGCGATGCTCAAAGCCCAGCAGGAGGCCATCGACGCCAATCCCGACTACGAGTTCTACAACCTCAACATCGACGCCGGCGGCATGTGGGTGAGGAGGCTGATCGAGCGCCAGCTCGCTGACGAAGGCCGACTCATCCCAACCGTATGACCCGCACCAGTCCACCAAGAAGTTAGAAGAAGTCATGGCAGCAACGAACATAGAGGTCTGGCAGACCGGAACCGTCGTCGAAGCGCAGTTCGTCACCGCAGAGACTCGCCGCCTGGTCCTGTCCCAGCCGCTACCGAAGAAAGCGGAGCCCGGCTCGCATATCGACGTGATGGTCACGATCAATGGCGAACGGCACAAACGCTCCTACTCCGTAGTGGATTCAAGTGAGGACGGTCAGCGACTGGCCATAAGTGTCTTCCGGGCCCCACAATCCCGCGGCGGTTCGGTGTTTATGCAGGGACTGGAAGTAGGGGACCAGCTGGAGATCACCCAGCCCCTGCAGAACTTCCCGCTCCGTGTGGGCGCCCCGCGCTACGTGCTGCTGGCCGGCGGCATCGGCATTACCGCAATGGTCAATATGGCCCGTGTGCTCCGCAACATCAACGCCGATTACACGCTCGTCTACGTCGGCCGCAGCCGCGCCGCCATGGCCTACCTGCCCCAGCTGGAAGAGCTCCACGGCAACGCGCTCCAAGTCCACGTGGACGACAAAGGAACGGCACTGAAAGTCGACGAATTGCTCGCCGGGATGGACCCTGATACAGAGCTCTACATGTGCGGACCAATCCGGCTGATGGACGCAGTGAAACGAAGCTGGGACGCACGCGGGCTCAGCGTACCCAATCTCCGCTACGAGACCTTTGGCAACAGCGGCTGGTTCGACCCCGAGGAATTCGTCGTCCGTGTTCCACGCCTGGGCGTAGAGACGACCGTTCCAGCCGGAAAGTCGATGCTGGAAGCTCTCGAAGACGCCGGCGTAGACATGATGTTCGATTGCCGCAAGGGCGAATGCGGTCTCTGTGAAGTGCGGCTGCTGAGCCTACAGGGCGCCATTGACCACCGCGACGTCTTCTACAGCGAACGCCAGCAGAACGCCGCGGCCAAGATGTGCTGCTGCGTCTCCCGCGTCGTCAGCTCCGGAACCGGAACCGGCGCCCGTGCGCACTCGGCTGCGCCATCTGCCGTCATCACCATCGACGTTTAAGTGGTACATCCTTGGATCCTCCGAACCCGTAAGCCGTAATTCAACGTGCAAAACAAGAGGGCGCGCAACCCTCGTGCAGGCGTTGGAACTATATAGAGCTCAGAGCCGCCGACTCGGGCAGGGTCCTTGGGGTTGCTCATCTTCCAGCATGCGGGGCCCGTTGACCATCAGCAGCCCGGCGGTGAGGGCCAGCAGCCACCCACAGAGCAGCCCGAAGGACGTGATCCATGTACCGCTGATGTCGTGTAGGAGGCCGAACAGCAACGGACCGAGGCCGGCAAGGGAGTAGCCTACGCCTTGGGCGAATCCGGAGAGGGCCCCGGAGCCGGCGGTGGTGCGGGTTCGTTTGTTGATCATCAGGAGGGCGAAGGAATAGGTGCCTTGGCCAAGTCCGAACACGATGACCCAAAGAGGTGAGCTGGTCCCGGGTGCAAGGAGAAGTCCCCCGTAACCGAGGGCGAACAAGAGGGTAAAGGACAGGCCGATGGGGAACGGCCGTTGCATCTTCGCTACGAGCAAGGGCACGACCAGGCTGGTGGGCAGTCCAATGATGGCGTAGAGGGCGAGCATGGAGCCTGCTTCTCCCGGTGTGAAGCCGCGGTCAACAAGGACGGCAGGAAGCCAGGTGAAAATAGCGAACGTGTTGCTGGAACAGCCGGCGAAGATCAAAGCCAGTCCCCAACCGATAGGTGATCTCCAGGGCCTCGTGGTCCGGGGACGGGCCGGGAATTCCGGGTTAGGCGCGCCTTTGCCCGTCGTTCTGCCCGGTCACGTAGGAGCACGATGATCCAGGGCAGCGCGGCCGCAGCGCCCACGAGTGACCAGACGCCAACCGCCACCCGCCAGCCTGCTTCCTCCGAGATGGGCACCGCCAGCTGCGGAGCCACTGCGGTGCTGATGGCAAACAGCGTGACGTACAGGGCGGTGAGGAGCCCGACCCTGTCCGGGAAGTGCTTTTTGATCAACGGCGGCAGGACAATGTTGCCCAGGCCCAGCCCGATCATGGTCAGCAGGGAAAGCACCAGGAAGGCTGCAACGCTTGTTCCCAAGGCCCTGCCCAGCTGTCCGGCAACGGCCAGCAGTATCGCTGCCAGCATCAAAGGCTCAAGTCGGACGCGCGGTAACAACTGCGGGGTCAGGAATCCCATCAGGGCGAATCCCGCCGTCGGGAGCATCCCGAGCATGCCAATCGAAACTGCATCGAACGGCAGGTCCGTGGCTAGTAGGGAGATGATGGGCGAAACCCCTGCCACGGCCAGCCTGGCACTCAGGGCCATGAGAAGGATGCCGAGGAGTACCATCCACCGGCCGGAAGTAAGCGAACGCTTTCCCGTGTGCTGGTTCCCGCCCTTTGCCCTGCGCTGCCCGGTGCCCGTGGCTGCGATAACGTCACCTCGATCTTCGTCCTGGGGAGCCTGTCCCTTTTGCTGGTGACATACACACTGCATGACCACAGGCGGGGGAACCGGGGGTTGCTTGATTCCCCCGCCTGTAGCGCTAATGATTGCGGCTTGGTACTAGGGGACAGGGTTGCCCAGTTCGCGCAGGGGTGTCTTGGATGTTTCTTTGGCCCAGAGTGCGCCGGCGACGGCCAGCACGGAAGAGGCTGCGACGATCCACGCCGCGGGTCCCCAGTTGGCTTTTTCTGCTCCAACAAGGGCGGTTCCGAGCAGGGGGGTGAAGCCGGCGCAGAGGATACCGATCTGCAGGCCGATGGCCATGCCGGAGTAGCGGACCTTGACGTTGAAGAGTTCCGAGAACCAGGCCGGGTAGACCGAGTTCGAAGCAGCATAGGTGCCGGCGGTGATGAGCGTGCTGGTCAGGAAGATCATCGGAATGTTGCCGGTGGAGATGACGGAGAAGTAGACGAAGATCATCAGGCCCGAACCCAGTACGCCGGTGATGAAGACTTTTCGCCGCCCGAAGATATCGGACAGGCGGGCGAACAGCGGCTGGGACACGATGGCGATCACGTTGCCGACGATGCTGACCCAGAGCATGGTGGCTGCGGGGACACCGACGGTGACGGCGTAGGCCAGGCCGAAGGACTGCATGAACGTGTTGGTGACGACTTGGAATGACATCAGTGCCACCTGGATGAACTGCGCAGGGTGGGTTTGGAGCATCTTGGCGAACGGAAGCTTTACCAGCTCGCCTTTGTCATGCTTCTCTTCAAAGACTTCCGGTTCTTCCAGGGAGCGGCGGACCAGGAACGCGACGATGAGCACGAGGATGGAAAGCCAAAACGGGATGCGCCAGCCCCAGGACAGCCGGTCGGCTTCGCTCATGGCGGCAACGGGAAGGAAGGCCAGCGAAGCGAGCACAATGCCGGCGGAGATGCCGCTCATGGCGAAGCTCGCGAAGAAGCCACGGCGGCCTGCAGGCGCTTCTTCCATGGTCAGGGCAGAAGCACCTGCTGTTTCGGCGCCCGCGGACAGACCCTGCATGAGGCGCAGCAGCACCAGCAGGGCAGGGGCCCAGTAACCGGCTGTGTTGAAGTCCGGCAGGACACCGATGAGGAAGGTTGCAGCACCCATCAGGACCAGCGTCATGACCAGCGTGTTTTTCCGGCCCAACTTGTCGCCGAGGTGCCCGAAGAGCACCGCGCCGAAGGGCCGGGCGACGTAGGCGACGCCGAAGGTAGCGAATGATGCCAGCAGGGCGACAGTGGGATCGCCGGCGGGGAAGAAGATTTTGGAAAAGATCAGGGACGCCGCGGTGGCGTAGATGAAGAAGTCGTAGTACTCCAGGGCGCCGCCGAGAAACGCGGCAAGGGCGGCCTTCTTGGCGCGCTTGAGCCGGCGTTCGTCTGCGGAAACCGTGGGGCCGGTTGCAAGGTTGGTCATGGGGAAGGTCCTTCCACTTTGAAAGACGTGGGTTGTAAGGGAGTCTGAACTACACTTTGTTCGTATGTCGAACTCGCGTGCGTAAAGCGCGCATTAGGGCTAGAGTACATCACAGTGAGAGGCGTCACAAGGCAAGTGATATTGCCGGGATCGAGCCGCTCATCGGCGGCAGGGGTCGGATCCTGCTCAGCTCGCCAATTTGCCGTCAGCAACGTACGAGGGAGTCGTTATGAAAGATCTGCCGACGCGCAGGCTGTTCCTTATCGGTTCGGAGGCATCGAAGGCCATGTCACCGGCGTTGTGGAATCCTGTGTTGAATGAGGTTGGAGCGGGCTGGATTTACGAGGCCTGGGATGTACCGGCCGATCAGCACATGGCAGGAGTCCGCCAGGGGCTGCTTCAACCGGACGTTGTCGCTGCAAACGTGACGATGCCTCACAAGCGATGGGCGGCCGGGACGGCAGATGAGGTAACAGAACAGGTCCGGCTCAGTGGCGCCGCGAATTTGCTGGTGCGCCGTGGCGAAACATTGTCTGCTCACAACACCGACATCAGTGCCGTTGAGGAGCGTCTGGCAGGCAAGCATCAGAGGCATGCGCTGATGCTCGGCGCAGGAGGAGCGGCAAGAGCGGCAGTAGTTGCCCTTCGGGGCAACGTCGACAGGATAACTGTCACCGACCGCGATCCGAGCGCCTCGCAGCAGTTGGTGGCTCTCGCTGCGGGCCTGGGCATTGCGGCGTCCACAGCCAGTTGGGGCGAAGCCCAGGACCAGGCCCGCGACGCCTCGCTGATAGTCAACGCGACACCCATCGGGAAGAACCTGGACGACCCCCCGGCTTGGGGAAGCGCAAGGCTGGACCCCGGCGCGCTTGTCTACGACTTTGTGTACTCGGACCACGTCACCGCAACTATCTCCATGGCAAGGACACAGGGAGTAGAGTGCACCGACGGCTGGGATCACTTGCATGCACAGGCCGCGGCCATGATCCCCCTCCTCGGGCTTCCCTTGAGAACCCACGCCTTACTGCATCAGGCGCTGTCCCATGTGCACATGCAGGCCTAAGGCCTCCTTGCGCTTCTGGTCGTGCGCCCGTGGTGCCCCAGTTGCCGGCAAAGTCGAAAGTACAATCTCGGGCCCTCTGCTGCCCGCGCAGGTCGCTGATCTCCTCCGCGAGGAATAGCGGTGCGGGCCGTCGGGATATGCTCGATATAACCCGGCCGATAGCAGTGGTCGTCGGGTGCCCGGTACTTGCGGAAGGGAAGTTCATGGACGAGCATCCGGCGTATTTTGTGAAGTCCGTCGAGAAAACCTTTGACGTCCTCCGCGCTTTCAGTCCAGACACCCCACGTCTGACCGTCTCCCAAATCGCAGCACAGGCAGACCTGACCCGCGCCTCGGCTCGACGCTTCCTGCTCACGTTGGTGGACCTCGGCTACCTACGAACCGACGGAACACATTTTGAGCTCACTGCCCGAACATTGGAAATTGGGTCTACATTCATCGCCGGCCAGTCCCTTCCAGGCGTCGCCGAACTGCACCTGAAATCACTTGCCTCCGAGCTCGGTGAAACGGCCTCCCTCTGCGTTCTCGACGGCACCGACGTCGTCTATATCGCCTGCGTCCCGTCCCCGCGAATCCTCAACGTGTCCATCAGCGTTGGCACCAGGTTCCCGGCCTGGGCCACATCCATGGGCCGCGTTCTACTCAGCGCCCTGCCTCCCCAAAAACTGGATGCATACTACGAATCAGTGCAACTGCAACGATTCACCGAACAATCGATCGGCAGCCTGGACGCCCTACGAGCCGAGATACAGCAGGCCCGAAAACAGGGCTGGGCCATGGTTTCCCAGGAACTGGAAGACGGCCTCAGGGGAGTGGCCGTTCCTGTCTGGAGCGGGGATAAAGCTGTCGCCGCGGTCAACGTTTCCCTCCAAACAAATCGATCGGCTCCGGAAGTCATCGAGCAGGATGTTGTCCCTCTCCTCCAAAAAACCGCCCATGAAATCGGGCTGGACTATACCGGACGAACAGCCCACCGCTTCAGCACTGCATCATAGGTCTGGGGAAAGTCAGACCTAGGCCGTAGAGCCATCAGGCCTGCAGCGAATCTAGGGAGCCCGAGGAACAGAGTTCCGGCAGCGGACAGCGCTGACGGAACGGCTGACCCTCACATCGCCGACTGTGGTGTGGCGCAGCTACTGGTAGACCGTCTCCCGGCTGATCCCGTAATCGTGGGCAAGGACGCTTCCTAACACCGGCGCCGGCGCGCTGGATCGGTTCGGCCGCCCTGCCTTAAACCTACGAGTCCGCAGTGACGATAAGAACTAATCCGTCGGCCTGGCCCAGTTGAAGGGCATACGCGGGAGTGGTGGCCGCACCTGCTTCCACTCGTCCGTCAAATGTGAGGGACGCCATGCAGGTGGGTGAGGCGATTGTTGGCGGATCTCTCCGAGCTCGAATGATCTGCAATTACGTCATGCAAGTCCATGGTTAAGCTCAGGAGCCAAGGAGCGTTGTTGGACACAACCACGCATTTATGCTGATGCCTCCGCACTTCCTACAGCTCGCCCATTCTCCTGATCGTGTGTTCGTGAATGTCGAGCAGCATGCGTTCGCCTTGGTGTGTATGTATCCACACCAAGCCCTTGGGAGGGTGCGTGATATCCACTTTTCCTCCCCAGCGGGCACCGCTTGGGTCGGAGGCTTCGACGTTATCCCCAGGCACCAGTGAAAACACAAGCCGCACTTCTTCCGCCGTCAGTACTTCTTTCATGCCGAAACCTCCTGATGCGCAGTCGTGGGATGGGGTTTAGTCATGCTTGCTGACAAACCAATAGGTCCCTGGTCCAAGTCAATCCCCGGGTCATTGAGTATTCGTCCCGAAAGAAAGTCGTCATGCTGGCGGCGGCACGTCGGTGGGTTCTAACGGGTTTCGTTGACGTTGTGAAGACAATCCCGGGTGATGCGGGCAGGTCATTGTTGGGATGGTTCTTCTGCCGGACTGCGTGGTTGTATTCCTGTGTCGTTTGATACCGAGACCTGCCGTAGGGGGTGCACGTGGTCGTTGGGCTTCAGAACGCCTTCGGGTCTGTGAGTGTTTGGTAGATGTCCGAATGGTGGAACAGCTTTCGGCCTGCTCCGTCGTCTTGGAGTATCCACATGATGTCCCCATCCGTTGTTACGGCGTCAACGGTTCCAGATACTCGTTCTTTGCTGGTTCCGACGAGAAGTACTGTGTCCCCCGGGCGGAGGTCGTTCCAGTTGGTGACGACAGATCGGCGGAATCCAAACCGGGTCGGTTTCCGGTCTGGATCGTCGACCATGTCTGCACTGTGGTGCGTCCTGGTTCTGTCGGGCATGGCTTCCCTACTGGTTTGCAGGGTCATGTTCTTCTCCTGTCAGGATGATGAGTTGTCGAAAATGTGTCGCAGTGTTTGTCGAAGCTGATGCCAGTGAGCGCAGGATGCGACGCGGGGCGGGGGCACGTATTTAGAGATAGCCGTTTCCTGCCGCTGCCCCGAAGCGGACCTGCTGCCCTCGGCGCAGGGGCCCGCTCGGTGTGGAGGCACCGCCGTCGGCCAATCAAGGAAGAAGGAGGCTGTGGCCTGCCTTAATGGCACGCTCGGTGACCTCATCCATGGTGCCGATACCGTCGATTTGGGTCAGGATGCCGCGCTCGGCATACTTGGCCACGACGGCTTCCGTTTGCTCGTGGTAGAGGTCGAGCCGGTGGCGGATGACGGCCTCGTTGTCGTCGCTGCGCCCCGTTTCCTTGGCACGGCCCAAGAGTCGCGCCACGAGTTCCTCGTCGTCGGCGGTCAGCTGCAGGACGACGTCGAGGCTCTGGTTTCTGTCGGCCAGGATTTCGTCCAGGTAGTCGACCTGGGCCGTTGTGCGCGGGTAGCCGTCAAGCAGGAAGCCGTCTTCGACGTCGCTTTCACTGAGGCGGTCGCGGACCATCTTGTTGGTCACGTTGTCCGGAACAAAGTCTCCTGCATCCATGTACTTTTTGGCTTCGACGCCGAGCGGTGTTTCGCTTTTGACGTTGGTGCGGAAGATATCTCCGGTGGAGATGGCGACGACATCCAGGCGCCGGGAGATGCGTTCCGCCTGCGTTCCCTTACCGGAACCGGGTGGTCCGATAATCAATATTCTGGTCATGGCAATAGCCTTTCGTCGTGATGTGTGTCGGGGAGGCTTTTCGGTTAAGGGCCGCTGTGGGACGTCGGTGACGAACGCCATCGGAAGCAGTTGCCGCAGAGTGTGGGCGCCAGGAAGCGTGTTTCGTCCAGCTGCCCTGGTGGGTAGGTTTCCTGCCGTTTACGCGTGTCCTGCTGCCTTACGTCCGCACTGACTGCGCAGGTGGCCGAACCATAGGTTCATCGAGTTTGATCCGGTAGGTGACGGGGAAGAGCTGAACGCCTGTCTTCTCGGTGATCTTTCCCCAGATGCCGTGAGGCAACCAGATGGCGGCCGCGGCTCCGATGAGGCCGAGAACGATCATGTACCAGGATCCGTAGCCGGCGAGCAGTTGCTGCAGCACGAAGAAAACGATCGCACCGATCAGCGGTCCCTCCAGGTAGCCGATGCCGCCGACAATGACGATGAAGATCATGTAGGCGGACCATTGGACGTTGAAGATCGCTCCGGGTTGGACGCTTAGGGCGTCGATGATTAGTAGTCCGCCGGCTGCGCCACATCCTGCGGCGGAGACAAGGTAGACGAGGCGTTTGGACCGTGTGACATCCACTCCGTTGGCTTTGGCGGCTGTTTCGTCGTCGCGGACCGCTGTCAAGGCGAGACCGGTGCGGCCGCGCAGCAGCAGATAGCAACCCAGGATGGTCAACACCGCAAGGCCCAGCGCCGCCCAGTAGACCAGGGCGCCCCGGAATACTGGGTCAAGGCCCCTGAGCCCGGGCAGCGATTTGCCGCTTGCACCTCCCAGATCAGCGAAGCGGATGACGATCAGCCGATAAACCTCCGCGATGACCCAGGTGCCCACGGCGAAGTAGTCGCCGCGTAGTCGGAAGGCCAGCCACGAAGTTGGAATTGCGAACGCCGCGCAGGTCACTGCTGCCAGCGGCAGCGCCAGGAAGGGCTGGATGCCCATAGTCGCGAATGCCAGCACCGAGTAGGCTCCGATGCCTACATAGGCCTGCTGGCCGATCGAGACCATGCCTCCGAAGCCGGCGAGCAGATTCCACATGCTGGCCATGATCAGCAGCACGAAGAACATGACGAGGGAGCTGGTCGTGCCTGTGTGGGCCACGTACGGCATGGCAACCAGGGCAAGGGTGGCGGCTGTGAGGAGAACAGCCCACGTTTTGGAGGCACGTCCGGACCGGATGACGATGGCCGGGAATGAGGGTGAGAGGGTTTTCATATTTATACGGCTCTCTGTGGAATCAGGCCTTGGGGTCTGAAGGCAAGGACGGCGAGGAACACCAGGTGGCCGGCCAGCAGTGTGCTGGAGGGGTCGATGTGCGCGGCGAACGCTTGTGCCAGTCCAAGCACGGTGCCGCCCAGAAGGGTTCCCCACAGTGAGCCGAGGCCTCCGATGACTACGGCTTCGAAGGCGAGGATCAGTTGGGCGGGGCCAATGGAGGGTTCGAACGAGGATCGGGCACCGGACATGATGCCGGCCAGGGCTACGGTGCCGAAGGCCAGGGCCGTTGCGACGGCGTAGAGGTGTCGGGAGTTGGCGCCGACCAGCGAGGCTGCTTCGGCATCATCTGAGACCGCCCTCATCATGCGTCCGGTCTTGCTTCGTTTCAGGAACAATTGGATGCCGACGATGACGCCCACTGCGAGCAGCAGGGTCAACAGGCCGACGTATGACACCGATACTGAGTCATTCAGTCGGAACGCTCCGGTGTTTAGAGCGCCCATGTCAATGGAGCGGGTGTCGGCGGAAAACGCCTCCAGCAGGCCGTTCTGGATGATGATCGAGAGGCCAAAGGTGACAAGGAGAGTGGACAGCGGTCCGGCTTTTAGGCTGCGGCTGAAGACGGAGCGGTGTAGGGCGTAGCCGAGGACCGCAAAAATGGGAAGGGTCACCAGAACTACCAGCCACAGGGGAAAGATCGTCCCGCCCAGGAAGGTCAGAACGATGTAGGCGGCGACCACTGCCAGATCGCCGTGCGCGAGGTTAACCATCCGCATCACGCCGAACATGATTGACAGGCCAGCCGCGAAAAGCGCGTACAGACCGCCCAGCAGGAGTCCCTGCACCAGGGTGTTGACTAGATCCATGTCAGTTTCCTTCCCTCACGGCAGGTTCGAGACCAAAATAGGCCTGTTCCACCTGGGCGGGCGTCAGGTCAGCGGGTTTTCCTGAGAGCACGGTCCGTCCTTCGAGTAAGCAGTGCACTTCGTCGGCGGCGGCCAGGGCCTGTGAGACGTCCTGCTCCACGATGAGCACCGCTGTTCCCCGGGCCGCGATTCCGGGAAGAATTTTGTACATCTGTCTCACCACAGACGGGGCGAGTCCCAGCGAGAGTTCATCTATGAGAAGGACTGTGGGGTTGGTGAGGAGGGCCCTGCCGATGGCGACGGCCTGCTGCTGGCCCCCGGACAACGAAGCGGCGTTCTGATCAGCCCGTTCACGCATCCAGGGGAACAGGTCCATGACGGCGCCAACATTCCAGTCTCCCGGGCGGGCCCGATAGGTTCCTGTGGTCAGGTTCTCTTCCACGGTCAGTGACTTGAAAAGCCTTCTGCCCTCGGGAACCAGTGAGATTCCTGCTGCCACCCTGCGATGCGCCGGAAGGCGGGTAACGTCGCTGCCGTCCAGGAGCACGCGGCCGCGCGCTGGAATATGGGCTCCGGCTATGGCACGCAGGAGCGTCGATTTGCCCGCCCCGTTCGCGCCGATGACGGCTATGGTCTCACCCTGAGTTACGGAGAGGTTGAATCCCCGGAGGGCCTGGAGCTGGCCGTGGTAGACATCCAGGTCCTCGACTTCGAGCAAGCTCATTGCAGGGCCTCCGTGTCATTGGCAGGAGCCAGGTCCGGGCCGGTGCCGAAGTACAGTTCAAGCACCGCCGGATCGTTGAGGACATCCTCAGGCAGTCCGTCCGCGACGAATCTGCCTCCGGCCAGGCAGAGCAGCCGGTCAACTGATTTCACAAGTGCATGGACGACGTGCTCGATCCAGATAACGGCGACACCGTCGGACTTCACATTCGAGATGAGCTCCACGAGCTCATGCACTTCCGGATCCGTCAGTCCGCCGGCAACTTCGTCCAGCAACAGGATCTGGGGCGAAGTGGCCAGGCCTCTGGCCACTTCAAGACGCTTTCGCTGCAGCAGCGACAGCGAGCCCGCGCGGGCGTTGGCGATGTTGTAGAGCCCGGCAGTGCCCAGCACGTGGGCGGCTTTATCGGCGGCGGCCTGGCCACGCAGCCCTGCCCCCTGTGTCGCCGGAACCAGGACATTTTCAAAGACGGTCATTTTTTCGAACGGCCTGGGAACCTGGTAGGTCCGGCCGATGCCGTCACGGCATCTTCGATGGGCTGGCATCCCGGTCACATCTGTTTCCTTGAAACGGATGTGACCGGCATCTGGGGCCAGGTCGCCGGAGATCATGGCGAACAGGCTGGACTTGCCGGCCCCGTTCGGGCCCACTATGCCGATGGCTTCTCCGGCTTGGACCGTCAGATCAACTCCATCGGCGACGACGACCTGGCCGAACCGTTTGGCAAGGCCCTGCAGCTCCAGCAGGGCTGTCATGCGCTGGTCGCCTCCAGTTCTGCACCAATTGGGATGTCCTTGTTCGGGGTGTTGTCGACCACGGTGATGTCCCAAGGGAATTTCGAGCCGGGACGCCACTGGCCGCCGACCGGGCGCAGGAGGGCGATTCCCGGCTGGGGCCCGGTGGTGAAGTCCAGCGGGCCGCTCATCCCGGTGGTCTTCAGGTTCCGCAGTTTCTCGGCAACATCTTCCTTGTCCTTCGGGTCATTGGCGTTCTTGAACGACTCCACGGCGACTTCGAACAGCGAGTACACCGAGCCCAGAGCCTGTGTCCATTGCTTACCCGACGTTTCGGTGAAGCCGTCGGCAAGCTGGCGGGCGGTGGTGCCGTCGAGGCTGGACGTGTAAGGATGCCCGGGGCTCCACCAGACCGCGCAAGCGATGTTCTTGGTCAGGTTGCCCAGGGCTTCGGCTTCGGAGGGGAACAGCATGACCTTGGCCACCGTGGCGAGTTTGGGGCGGTAGCCCTGCTGTGCAGCCTGCTTCCAGAAGGTCTGAAAGTCCGGCGGGATCGGGGTGCAGGTAAAGATCTCGGCGTTCTCAGCCTTGAATTTGGCGATGGACGAGCTGAAGTCGCTGGCACCGTTCTGGTAGGCCCCGCCGTCGATCATCTTAAAACCCTTGGCCGCAGCCAGCGGAGTCAGTCCGGCGCGGAAGGCATTCGCGTCGGAGTCATCCGGCCATAACGCCGCGACGTTGCGGTTGCTTGCTCCGATCCGCTCCCACATGGGCGTAAAGCAGTCCGCGAATTGCTGCATGCCGAAGAAGAAGGTACTCGTGTATTTGAATCCTTCGCCGGGCTTGCCTCCGCGGCCGTGGAACCACGCTTCCCATGGTGTGATCGTGCTGACGTTTGGGACCCCGGACGCCTCGCACTGGTCAGCTACCGGGTTGGTGGTATCCGGTGTGCCGGATCCGACGATGAAATCCACCTGGTCCTGGGTGATGAGCTCCTTTGTCACGGCAGATGCCCGCGTGGCGCTGGACTGGGTGTCCTTGACGATGATTTCGATCTTCCGGTTTGATCCGCCTGCCGTGAATCCGTTGCGCAGCGCTTCCTGGACCTTCTCCACAACGAACTTGTCGGCGGTCGCGAAGCCGGCCAGAGGACCGGTCTGGGGGCTGACGAAACCGATTTTAAGTACCCCACTGCCTGAGGCATTGCCGGCGCCCTGCAGACCGCTGCAGCCACTCAGTGCCGATGAGCCGCCGATGGCGGCGGCACTGAGGCCAAGTACTTTAAGCAGGTTTCGACGGTCCATTGCGCCAAGAATCTTTTCTGACATGACTGTGCCCTTTTCTGAAGTGAACGACATGAACGGAAATGCTGAAACGCGTTTTATGCACGGTTGTGGACATGACTGAGCCGGGGCGGGGGGCGTCGTGGGAGCGTCCCGACCGGTTCTACTGGGATGTTGGGGGAGGTGAACCGACCCGGGGAGGCGCATTTACCGTCCCCGGGCGGGGCTTATTGGTGGTGTTTTGAGAGGTACAGCCGTGCCTGGTCGATGAACCAATCAACGGATTCGGGGTTGGCGAGCGACCCGCGGTTGATGGCTGTCTCGGGGCTGTGTCCGGTGAAGAGCTTCTTGATGGGCACCTCGATTTTTTTCAAGGCGTGAGTTACGGGTACGGCAGGGACGGCGATAATGTCGTCCGGGACGTGTCTGGCTGAGGTCAGCTGGCGGATGGTGCCGTTGATCTTGTCCCTGAGTTCTTCGGTAAGCCGGGATCCTGGCTTAAGGGCCACGAAGAGCGGCATGTAGTAGCCGCCGCCTGATTGCTCCAGACCGATCACCATGGATTCGGTGACCTCGGGTACATGCTGCAGTGCCGCGTAGATGTCGGCGCTGCCGAGGCGGACTCCGGACCGGTTGAGTGTGGCGTCGGAGCGGCCGTGCACCGCGAAACCGCCGGCCGGAGTCTCGGTGATCCAGTCACCCTGGGTCCAGACGCCGGGGAACTTTTCAAAGTAGGATCCCCGGTATCTGTCGCCGCTTTCGTCGCCCCAGAAGAACACCGGCATGGACGGCATGGGACGGGTGATGACCATTTCCCCGACTTCACCGATTACCCGGTGCCCGGCGTCGGACCAGGCTTGGACTGCCACGCCCAGCAAGGGCCCCTGGAGCTCGCCGAGATGGACCGGTTCCAGGGGATTGGATCCGATGAAGCCGCTGCAGATGTCGGTGCCGCCGGTGTCGGAACCTAGGTGCACGTCTTGCTTGACATGCTCATGGACCCAGAGCCAGGTGGAATCGGGCAGCGGGGAGCCGGTGGAGAGGATGGAGCGCAGCGTCGAGAGATCCCATGACTGGCCCGGTTCCAGACCGGCTTTTTCGACAACGGAAAGGTAGGCCGCTCCGGTGGCGAACATCGTCGCTCCGGTTCGGGAGATGATGTCGAACTGACGGTCTTTCCGCCCGTACATGGGGGATCCGGCGTAAGTGACCACTGAGGCGCCCGACATCAAGTTGTTGACCAGGGTGTTCCAGACCATCCACGAGGTGTTCGCGGCGACGTAGTAGCGTTCGCCGGGACCCATGTCCTGGTTCAGACCGGTTCCTTTAAGTGCTTCCAGGGTCATGCCGCCATGGCCGTGAACGATCCCCTTGGGAGCACCGGTCGTGCCGGAAGAGAAGAGAACCCAGAGTGGGTGATCAAACGCAACCCGTTCGTAGCTGGGCTCCGTCGGGTCGGTTACCAGGGAGGCGAAATCGATCCGGTCCGTGGGGGCCCCGGCCTCTTGGCCGGTATTCCGCAGGAGGATGGTGTGCTCCAGCCCGGGCAACCCGGCTTCGACGTCGGTCAGGTGCTGGAGCCGGTCAAAGTCCTTTCCATTGAACCGGTAGCCGTCGACGCCGATTAGTAGTTTCGGTTCAAGCTGGCGAAGGCGCTCCAGGGTCGCGGCAGCCGAGAGATCGGGGGAGTTGATCGTCCATATGGCTCCGACGGCGGCCGTTGCCAGCAATCCGATGATTGCTTCGGGGACGTTCGGCAGGACGGCGGCGACGCGGTCTCCGCGCCCGATGCCGAGGCGCCTGAGGTGGGCGGCAAGGGAGGTGACTTGGGCCTCCAGTTGGCGCCAGGTCAGTTCTGTGACGGAGTCGTCTTCCTGGATTGTGAGTACCGCTGTAGTGCCGGCCATTTCCGGGTCGTGTGCGTGGCGCAGGACGTTCTCGGCGAAGTTCAGCTTCGCTTTCGGGTACCACACTGCTCCGGGCATCCGCTCTTCAGCCAGAGCAGGCCCGTCGAATCCTTCACCGAGGACGCTGAAGTATTCCCGCACGGCGTCCCAGAATCCGGAGAGGTCTTCGACGGACCATTGCCAGGTTTCCCGGTAGTCATTGAGGTTGACGCCTCGGTGCTCGGCTACCCAGCCCATGAAATCCCACAGCCGTGAACTTTGCTGCTGCTCGGGAGTAGGTTTCCAAGTCACCCGGCGGTGTTCCGCCGTCGTGCTTTGAAATGACATCTTTGTCCTTTTCTTGTGCATCAAATGGATCAGCGTTGGGTTCGGCTGTTCACTGCGGTTCTCAGCTCAGCGGGGCGGCTGTATCTTCAGGGGCGAGAGTGAACAGTTCCACCAGGTCGTCCAGGCTGTCCACGATGAGATCCGGTTGTTGATCCTGCCGGGTAAAGGCGGCGTCAGCGGCGGAGTGCGTTCCGGTCGTCACCAGGACACCGAGGGCGCCTGCGGTGCGGGCCATCCTGCATTCGAGGGTGAGGTCGTCGCCGATGATGAGCATCTGGGATGGCAGGACCTGCAACCGGTGGGCAAGGACGGTGATGGCCTCCTGTGAGGGTTTCCCGAGGACCCGGTAGGGGCGGCCCGTGACGTGGCTGAGACCAGCTGCAATGAAGCCGGAGACGCCCACGTTCAGGCGCTGCTGGGAGGCAAACGATGGCGCGTCGGAGGTGCAGTAGATCTCTGCTCCGGCAAGCACGGCCTCTGCGGCCGCCTGGATTTTTTCCTTCCCGAAGGCCGTGTCCCAACCGATGACCACCGCGGCAGCGTGGGTGGGCTCACCGGCCAATGCCTGGTCAATGTCAACGAGGTTCAGTCCCCGGCGTTCAAAGTCGTCCCGTACGCCGGTGCCGCCGAAGACCAGCAGTGGCCGGTCCGGATAGAGGTTCTGCATTGTTTCGGCGGCCACGACGGCGGGTGTCAGCACTTCGTCATCGCGGACGTCCAGCCCGTGGGAGCGCAGGGACGCACCGATCTGGGCTGGTGTCTGCATGGAACCGTTGGTGAACACTGCCATGGTGCGCCCGGAACTGCGGACGAGTTCGATGGCTTCCGGGGCCCCGGGCAGGGTTTCACCGCCGTGTCCGCTGGGCCCGTCGGAGAGGACCAAACAGCCGTCGATATCGAACATGACGCCACGGACGTCGGCGAGTCGGGCCTGGAATTCGGTCCGGTTCATGAGGTCTCTCCGTTTTGGGCGCGGCGCAGTTCGACTTTTTCGGTGCCGCGGCTGACTGCCAGGTATTTCCACTTGGGAAGTTGGTGGGCTGCTCTGATAAATTCCGCGACGTTGGTTACCGGGGCAGCGGCCCGGTTGGCGCCGGTTGGTGTCCACCTGGGCGCTGGCCCTGCGGCGAGCATGGCGTCGACCTGGTCTCCCGGCAGCACCATGCGCAGCAGCAGCTCTTCTTCGCTGAGCTGCCTGCCGAATTTTTGGGCGTATTCTTCATGAAGTTCGGCCAGGGACCGCTCCGCCACGGGTTCGGCCAGTTCTTTGGCCCGGGGGAGCTGGGACACTTTTTCCATCACCTCGGGGGCTATTTCCCCTTCCGGTGCCCCGAAGTTGCCGAGCACGAATCTGACGACCTCGTCGGGGATGCGGCTGTACCGGTCCTGGCCGGACTTGCCGGCGAGCACGTTCATCAGGGCTTGGCTGCCCACGAACTGGCTGAATGGGGTGACCATGATGGGGTAGCCGAGGTCAGCCCGTACCCGCCCGGCTTCCTCAATGACCGCTGGCAACTGGTCAAGCATGCCCAGTTCGCCGAGCTGGCGCTTGAGTGTGGACATCATGCCGCCGGGGACCTGGTGCACGTGGGGGCTGAGGTCGTACTCGGTGGGAACACCGGCCGGTAGTCCTTGGGATTCGGCGATGGAGTAGAGGATGTCAGCGGCTGCGGAGGCCGCTTCGCGGTTTACCTGGACGGGGATGCCGAGGGCGTCCAGGTTGCCGACGAGGTTTTCCAGGCCGGGCTGGGCGGTTCCGTTGGAGAGCGGTCCCAGGCCGGTGTGGAGCACGTCAACGCCCAGTTCGGCGGCAATGAGGTACAGCTGGGAGGCTGCGCCTGTGGTGCAGTGGCTGTGCAGTTCCAGGGTCTTGGCCCCTGCCGCGGCACGGATGCCGGGGATAAGCTGGCGGGTTCGTTCGGCAGTGAGCAGTCCGCCCGGATCCTTGATGTAGACAGTGTCGACGTATTTACTGGCGCTGCAGAGTCTGGCGTTTCTGCCGTAGCTTTCGTCGGTGTGGACGGGGCTTTCGGTGAAGGTTACCGCCGCGACGACCTGTTCGATTCCTTCCTCTTTGGCCCATTGGGCTACCCGGAGGAGGGATTCGACGTCGTTCATGGGTTCGGCGATTTGGAGGCGGCGCAGTCCGTGGGAGGCCATCAAACGCAGCGCCATGCGCATGACGGTTTCGGAGGCTTTGTCCCAGGACATGAAACGCATGCCGGTGGTGATGGCGGACAGCGGCGTGTTGGGCATGACTGCACGCATGCGTGAGATGCGTTCCCAGGGGTTTTCCCGGTGAAACTTTACGCCCATGGAAAGGTTCGTTGAGCTGGTGAAGTCGATGGCTTCGTAGCCCACCTGGTCCAGCAGGGGGCCGACGGCTTCGACCATTCCCGTGGTCAGTCCGGTGGCGCCCCAAAGGCTTTGGTTTCCGTCGCGCAGACTGGTATCTACCAAGCGGATGGTCTTTTGGCGCTTTGAGGGCTGGTCCCTGGTCTCGGCCCGGGTCTGCGGGGTTGCGGTTGCGGTCATTTGACGGCCTCCTTCAGCTGGGCGTTTCGCTGTTCCCAGGCGGGGGCGAACCATGAGGTACTGACCCCGCCTTGGATGAAGTCGGGGTGGGAGAGAACAAATTCGTGGAGGGGGAGGGTGGTCTTGACCCCTTCCAGGACCACTGCTCCGGCGGCGGAGCGGAGGGCTTCGACGGCGGCATTGCGGCTGTGGGCGCGGACGATCAGCTTCGCCATCAGGCTGTCGTAGAACGGCGGGAACGCGTACCCGGCCCGTACGTGGGTATCGACCCGGATTCCGGGGCCGTCGGGCCAGTGCACGTCGGTGATTAGGCCAGGGTTGGGACGGAAGTCATTGTCCGGGTCCTCGGCGTTGATCCGCACTTCGATGGCTACTGCCGGCGGGACGGGGGGCACGTCGGGGAGCTGGGGGTCCTGGCCGAGGGCGAGGCGCAGTTGGGCGGCGACAAGGTCGATGCCGAAGGCTTCTTCGGTGACGGGGTGTTCGACCTGGATGCGGGCGTTCATCTCCAGGAACACCACGTCTTCGGATTCGGTGTCGACGAGGAATTCGACAGTTCCGGCGCCGCGGTACTGCAGGGCCCGAACGAGCGCGCGGGACGCTTCGTGCAGCACGGACCGGCGGGACTCGGAAAGTCCGGGAGCGGGGCATTCCTCGATGAGTTTCTGGTGTCGGCGTTGGACCGAGCAGTCGCGGTCCCCGAAAATTTGGGCGCCGCCTTTCCCGTCGCCAAATACCTGCACTTCCACGTGGCGCGCGGCGGGGTAGAAGCGTTCCAGGTACAGGGAGCCGTTTCCAAACGCCGCCTGCGCTTCGGCAGCGGCCTGGGGTGCCAGGTCCGCCAGTTCAGCGGTATCGCGTACGAGGCGGATGCCGCGCCCGCCACCGCCGTGGACGGCCTTGATCAACAGTGGGTATCCGAGGGAATCGCCGAGTTCAGCGGCGGCGGCCGGGTCATCGATTTCAACGGCGACAGCCACCGGGACTCCGGCCGCGACCGCAACCCGGCGGGCGCTGCTCTTGTCACCGACGGCACGGAGTGTTTCCGGCCGGGGGCCGGCGAAGGCAATACCTTCGGCTTCGAGGAGCTCAGCGAGTTCGGGCTGTTCACTGAGGAATCCGTAGCCGGGGTGGACCACGTCTGCACCTGCGTGGACGGCGGCTTCGGCAACATACTCGGGCCGCAGGTACGACCGGCCGGCCTGGGCGGGTCCTATGACGATGACCCGGTCCGCCAGGCGCGCGGCAAGAGAGTTGGTATCGGCGGCGCTGGCGGCAAGCACCGGGCTGGCACCGATCCTGCGTGCGGCGGCAATGATGCGCACGGCGATTTCGCCCCGGTTGGCCACCAGGATTACCGGTTTCTTTGCCTCGTTGTGCCCGTTCACGGCGATTCTTCCCGGGCGATGACGGCCAGCGGCTGGCCGAACTCGACCTGGGCGTTGTCCGCGGCCAGGAACTCGGTCAGGGTTCCGGCAGTGCCTGCCGTCACCGGGTTCATCAGCTTCATAACCTCGATGATGCCGATAGTCGTATCTGCCTCCACGGCCGCCCCGGGTTCGACAAAGGGCGGCGCCCCGGGGGAGGGACTGCGGTAAAAGACACCGATAATCGGGGCTGTCACGACAGTGCTGTTGGAGCCCGGCTCTGCAGGAGCCGGGGCCGAAGGCGCACGTTCGGTAACGGCGGGTTCGGTAACGGCCGGCGCCGCTGAGGGTGCGGCAGCCGGGGCATGCCCGTTCGGTGACGGTGCCATGGACTGCGTCGTTGTCCCGGCCGTGGGGGAGGTGACGGGCATCTCTGCTGAACGTGAGAGGCGGACGGAGACATCTCCGAACTCCACGGCGGCGGATTCGTAGGCGCCGTCATCGAGTTGGGTGACGAGGTCAAGAACGTCCTGCCAGCTCGGTGTAGAGGGGGTGCTCATTTGGTACTGCCCTTCGCTGCGGCGGCAACGAACCCCAGCAGGTTCGACGTTGCCTTGGTGGTGTTCTTGCTCTTTTCTTCCTTGCGCTTTTTCCAGTTGGTCTCCGGGCGTGATTGCAGCAGCATGACCTTGGGAGTCCCGTCGGCGTCATGCTCCAGCGCCCATTCGATGTCCTGCGGGCAGCCGTAGTGTTTCTCCACCCGCAGGGCGATGTCAGCCAGTTGCATCACTTCGGGTTCGCTGAGGCAGGCCACGTCACGGCGGGCTTCGTCCACGTCCCGGAATTCGACGCCTACCCCGCCGGGGGCTGGAACGTATTCCTGGGCCTTGGACGCGATCCGGGTCTTGGTGAGCGTGGGGCCGATTTTGTTCAGCCAGTACTCGTCCGGGGTCACTTCGCCGGAGACAACGGACTGCCCGAGTCCCCAGCTGGCGTTGATGGCGATGACCGACCGGTCACCGGTGCGCGGGCTTACGGTGAAGGTGACTCCGGCAACGTCGGCGTGGGCCATCAGCTGAACGGCGACGGAGATCTTGGAGGCTTCCGAGGCCTCCGCGGCCGACATGCCGGAGCGGTAGGCGATCGCCTGGGGTGTGTACAGGCTGGCCCAGCATTCGCGGACCTTGGCGATGACGTCATCTTCGCCCACGACCCACAGGTAGGTCTCCTGCTGGCCGGCGAAGCTGGCGGCGTCGCCGTCTTCGTCGGTGGCTGAGGAGCGTACCGCGACCGGGACGCGGTCGGGCTCGCCGGTTCCGCGCCGTTGCGCCGTTTCCCTTGAGAGCTGCAGATACGTCTCGCGGATCTCCTGCTCGATGGCGGCCGGCAGTTCGCGGCCCAGGATCAGGGCCACTGCTTCGTCGTGCGCCTGCTGCAGGGAGGCATTGTTCTGCGCGTCGGCCCCCAGGACGATCCGCAGCAGCTGCTGCCGCAGGTCCGACGCGTCCCGGTAGTCCTCGTAAGCGTCCACTGTGACAGCGAAACCATCCGGAACGGGCAACCCGGCCTGCACCATTTCGCCCAGACTGGCGCACTTGCCGCCGACCAACGGCCGGTCGGCGCTGTTGAGTTCGTTGAATTTCCTTGTGTACTTTCCCACGGTGTTCTTCCTTCTTCGGTGGGGGTCGGTTCCGCCGGCAGCAAGTGTGAGTCCGCTGCCGGCGGATGACTGTGTGTTGGGGGGCCGGGGCCCGTACCTTCTGTCAGGCGTCGGTGGACTCATCCAGGATGGTGACGGTTCCGGCGTCGCCGTCAACGCGGATCAGCTGGCCGGTCTTGATGGTGGAGGTGCCGAATCCGGTGCCGACAACGGCCGGGAGACCGTATTCACGCGAGACGATGGCTGCGTGGCACATGATGCCGCCGATATCGCTCACGGCGCCGCGGATGCGCCCGAAGACAGGTGTCCAGCTGGGGCTTGTCACGGGGGAGACGAGGATTTCGCCTTCCTGCACGGTATCGAGCTGATCGGGGCGGAGCACTACGCGCGCACGGCCCTCCGCGATTCCAGGGGAGCCGGCGAACCCTGTCAGTTCAGTCCGGCTGCTGCCACCGTCCTGGGCTGTAAGCCACCGTTCGACGGTCTCCGGCGTGATGCCCCAGAGCATGATGGTCAGCGGTTCATTGACTTCGCCGGGCACCGGGCCCAGGGCCGGGGGCGGGTTCCAGCTGCTGAGAGCTTCGTAGATTTCTTTGCGCCGCTTGATGATCTCGGGCCAGTGGTAGCCGCCCTGGGGTTTGCCGCCGGCAGCCCAAGCCATTTGCAGGTCCACGATGGCTTCCTCGACCTCGGCCCGGCGCAGGAAGAAGATATCTTCAACATCGTCCCAGAAGCCCCACGCCTGCAGCAGCTTGCTGAATTCGCGGGCCTTGTTCCAGAAATTCGTCAGGAACCAGTGCTCGACATAGAAGTTGTGGTTTTCCACGTAGGGGAACACCGTCCGGGACAGGCCTAGGCCGGCGTCGAAGGCCGGCAGGTCCTCCTCGTCCAGGAGCGAGCGGTAATGCACGACCAGTTCGTCACGCTCGGCCTGGAGCTTATCCAGTGGCCTTTTCAGGTCGTCCCCGCCGCGCAGCCGGACAATGTAGTCTCCGATGGCCTGGATGGGGAGCTGCAGATTGTCGATCCAGCTGCGGTGGGAGTGGTACATGCCGGACCCGTACGAGAAGTAGAACCACGGGTCCTTGCTTTCCTCGAGGGCGGCCAGCCACGCTTTGCCGGCCTCCGAGCCTCCAAGACTGCTCAGCAGGTCTTCCTCAGTGTTGGCGGCCTGGACGAGATCGCCGACACCGAGCTCCTCAGCCTTCCGGGCCAGGGCCCGAAGTTCGTCATCGGGACGGAAGAGCAGAACGTCAACACCGCTGACCATGCGGGAGATGGTCTGGTCATCAATCTCGGGGAAGTGCTCCTTACAGAGCGTCAGGAACTGCAGGTAAGCCGCGTAGCCAAGGTTCAGGAATTCCGAATGCAGGGTCCAGATCTGGTCACCGTGTTCGAGCAGCCGGTGGTAGGCGGCCAGGAGCAGGTTGCCCTGGCTGGGGCCGCGGTCTTCGGTCACTCGCTCGAGGGCCTCGAATTCGGACAGCGGCGGAACTTCCAGCTCGTGGACGGCCCGGATAGCACCGGTGACGCGTCCTTCCCATTCGGCGTAGAGGGTGTCCCAGTTCTGAAAGTAATAGCCGGCACGCTTGCCAAATTCCTCGGCCCGTCGTGCCTGTTCCTCGTCGTCCGGGCTGGGAATCGTGGACATGTAGGTGTAGCCGTTGATGACACGAACGTCCAGGCCCTTGGCCGGGGGCAGCGCAAACACGCGGGTATTGGTCACCCCGGTCCCGGTGAAGGCACCGTCGATGGTGACCTGGTCAAACGGGTAGGAAACTTCCGGGTAGTGCAGTGAGTTCCGGAACCAGGTTTTGGCAGAATCCTCTGCGCGGCGCGTGGGCAGGAAACGGTTGTGGTAGGCGTACATTTCCTCCCACCCCTCGGCTCCCTCAGGCGTCTCGATCTCGTAGGGATCCGGGAAACTGCGTTCCTGCGGTCCGTTCTGCACTGGAACGGAGGTTTCGTTCAATTCGCTGTCCGTGGTGGTCATGACTGCTCCTTTGCGTCCATGGATGTCCGGATGACAGGGGGACTGGTTTCCAGTGTGAGCACGTGTGACTCCAATCACCAGCAACCTTTTCACTCAGCGAAAAGAATCATTTTTGTGAACCCTAGATCCTTTAGGACCAAGGGTTCTCCAGCCAGTTCTTTTCATCGAATGAAACAAGGGTTAGAGTGTGCTCCGTAACCGGAAGGAGGAGGACCATGGCAGCCAGTGATGCCGTTTCGCCTGGAAAATCCGTCACGGAACGGGCTTTTGCGGTGCTCATGTCCTTCGATATGGGGCATCGTCAGATGACCCTGTCGCAGATATCCCGACGGAGCGGGCTGCCGGTGGCGACGACCTTCCGCCTCCTGAACCATCTGGAAGCCATCGCGGCAGTCGAACGGGATCCTGCCGGCCGCTACGCCATAGGCCCCAAAATCTGGGAACTGGGAATCCTCGCCCCCACACATGACGTCATCGGCATGGGAACCCGCCCCCTCTTGCTCCGTCTTGCAATAAAATCGGGGATGATGGTCCGGGTGTTCGTTAGCAACGGAGAGCGTGCGCTCTGCGTTGAAGAGGTCCTGGCCAACGGTGCCAGTGCGCCGGGCAGCGGTCCCGGAATGACCCTGCCCCTGGTCGATTCCGCCGCCGGACACGTCCTCATGGGAGGTATGACCCCCGCAGCCAGGAGCGCCTTGCCGTTGACTCATACCACCTTCGCCCGGATGGAGAAGAGCATCACCGTTGCCACTGAACGAGGGTGGGCACAACGATCTGACGCGGCAGGGCACGTTGAATATGCCGTCCCAATCCGCGCTGAAGGCCGACCGCCCATGGCCCTGTCCCTGAGCACATCCCCGGCGGCCTCAGCCTCCCCGCGGGCAGGGGTTTCCATCGAGACGGTGCTTCCCGAGATGAGGGGAGCCGCCCGCAGCCTTGCTGCCATCCTGGCACCCACCACAAGGGCTGGCGAAGACCCTTTAGCAACCACTGGAAGGGAGAATGGTGATGAGTGATAAGCCATACAAAAGCTCGGCGAAGTCCGTCACCGCGAGGGCACTGGCCGTACTCGCCGCTTTCGATGTTGAAAATCCGCTGCTTACGCTCAGCCAACTCGCCCGCAGAGCCGGGCTTCCGGTGGCTACGGTGTACCGCCTTGCCGGGGAGCTCGAAGACGGACGTTTCCTCCACCGGGACAACGCGGGCCGCTACGGACTGGGCGTGCGGCTGTGGGAGATGGGCTTGCTCACACCCATCCACGGACGGCTGCGTGAAACTGCCATGCCGTTCCTCCTCAACCTTCAATACGACTGCAGGGAAACCGTACAGCTGGCCGTCTGCGACGGAACCAATGCCATCTACATCGAAAAGCTCACCTCTGAGGTATCCGTTCCCCTTGAGAGCCGCATTGGTGCACGCATACCGCTCCATGCCACAGGCGTCGGCAAAGCATTGCTTGCATTCAGCCCGGAGGCCTTCACTGACGCGATACTCGCCATGCCCTTAGCCCGGTACACGCCGGAAACGATCACCGACCGAAGGTCACTGTCGCGGCATCTGGTGCAGATCCGCCAGAACGGCTTCGCCCAGAGCCACCAGGAATACCAGCTCGGATCCTCTTCCATCGCCGCCCCGGTCCTGGTGGGCGGCACCGTCCAGGCCGCAATCGGCATTGTCAGCTACAGCCTCAGGACCGACATGGCCCAGTACGCCTCGTCCCTGCTGCGCGCAACGGAAGGATTGGCCCGACGCCTTGAAGACGTCGTCGGAACAGCGTATCCGAGCATCAGTGAACCGCTCTCGGAGCACGGCGCCAACGGCACGGATCCGATGCCCGCTCGGTAAAGGACCGAAACCGCCATTAAACACCCCGACAACCGCTCCTGACAGATTCGCAAGAACCCCTCCCCCGAAAGAGGATTGACCTGTGTCCTATGAACCCCACCTGGACGTCGAATCACTCGTCGCCATCGACATGCACGTCCACATCGAAGTCGATGACCACGGCCATAACGCACTGCCCTCACCACTGGTGGAAGCAGCCAGCAAATACTTTAGGACCAGTGGCCCCCGGCCGGACCTGAACGCCATCGCCGACATGTACCGGGAACGCAAAATGGCGGCCGTGGTCTTCACCGTGGATGCTTCGAGTCACCTCGGCCACCCACCAAACAGCAGCGAGGACATAGCCCGCGGCGCAGCCGTCAACAATGACGTGCTGATCCCCTTCGGATCCGTGGACCCGAACAACGGACCCGAAGCCATCAGCTGCGCCGTCCAACTGGCAGAGGACTACGGCGTACGCGGATTCAAGTTCCACCCCAGCGTCCAAAACTTTGACCCTAGCGATACAACGTTCTACCCGCTGTACGAGGCCCTTCAAACGCTGAAGTTGCCGGTCATTTTTCACACAGGCCAAACCGGTATCGGATCCGGGCTCCCCGGAGGGTTCGGCATCAAACTGGGGCTATCAAACCCCATCCTTCTCGATTCCGTGGCCGCCGACTTCCCAGACCTGCAAATCATCATGGCCCACCCCTCCGTCCCTTGGCAGGAAGAAGCCCTGGCTGTAGCGACTCACAAAAAGAATGTATGGATAGACCTCTCAGGCTGGTCGCCCAAGTACTTTCCCAAAAGCCTTGTACGCCAGGCAAATTCGCTTCTCCAGGACAAGGTGCTGTTCGGCTCAGACTTCCCCCTGATCACGCCAGACCGGTGGATGAAGGACTTTGCGCTGCTCGATCTGCACGACGAAGTCCGACACAAAATACTCAAAAGCAACGCAATTCGCCTCCTCGGACTCTAGCCAGGGGTTCCCGCGGCTTGCGGCTGCCCCGGATACAGAGCCAAAGGGAATAGCCCACCAATGCTGCGCACGGCGTCGCTTGGAGTCGTGTCCCCTTGCACGAAATGCACCTGCAGGAGTTAGTGCCCGCGCTACAGAACTCCACCGAGGGGCTGGGCGCTACTTGACAGATCCATAACCGCAACCCCATTCAACGGAATGTGTGTGTCCGGACCAACAGAGCGCGACGCACACTGGTTGCCAGCCAGACCTACAACCCGGCACCGCTCAAGCGGAGCCCCGCAACGAAGCGAGACGCGCCATGGCAGCACGCAAGACCATCACCACCCAAGTAGCCATCATGGGAGCCGGGCCCGCAGGGCTGATGCTGTCCCACCTCCTGGCCAAGGCCGGCATCGAATCCACGGTCATCGAAGTCCGCAGCCACAAGGAAATCTCCGAAACCGTCCGCGCAGGCATCCTGGAGCACGGGACCGTGAACATGCTGGTGGACAGCGGCGTCTCGGACCGGGTGCTGCGCGACGGCGACCGGCACGACGGCATCGAACTGCGGTTCAACGGCGAGAGCCACCGCGTCGATTTCAAGGACCTCGTGGGGGAGTCCGTGTGGCTGTACCCGCAGACGGACGTCTTCCTGGACCTCGCCGCACGCAGGAAGGACGACGGCGGCGACGTCCGCTACAGCGTCACCGACACCACCGTCCACGACCTCGAAGGCAAGCCAAAGGTCTGGTTCACCGACGCCGACGGCATGGAGCATGAAATCCAGGCCGACTTCCTGGTGGGCGCGGACGGCTCCCGCAGCCACTGCCGGTTCCAGATCCCCGAGGCGCACCGCAAGTGGTACTTCCACGAGTACCCGTTCGCCTGGTTCGGCATCCTGGCCGAAGCCCCGCGCAGCTCGGATGAGCTGATCTACGCCAACTCGGACAACGGCTTCGCCCTGATCAGCCAGCGCACCGCCACGGTGCAGCGGATGTACTTCCAGTGCGATCCCAGGGAAAACGTGGCCGAGTGGGACGACGACCGGATCTGGGCCGAATTCCGCAGCCGCGTCAACGGCAACGGCTTCGAGCTCAAGGAAGGCCCGGTCATCGAGAAGATGGTGCTGCCGTTCCGCAGCTTCGTCCACACCCCCATGCGCTACGGCAACCTTTTCCTCGCCGGCGACGCCGCACACACCGTTCCGCCCACCGGGGCCAAGGGCCTGAACCTGGCCATTAACGACGTCAAGGTCCTCTTCGAAGGGCTGGACAGCCACTACAACTCCGGCTCGGACAGGCTGCTGGAGACCTACAGCGACCGCGCCCTGGAGCGCGTATGGAAGGCCCAGCAGTTCTCCTACTGGATGACCACCATGCTGCACACCCCCGCCGGCGCCGATGACTTCTCCCGCGCCCGCCAATTGGGCGAACTCAACTCTGTGGTGACTTCCCGGCACGGCATGGCCTACCTCGCCGAGGCCTACACCGGCTGGCCCGGCACGCGGTAACTGCAGCCTTCTTGGACATCTCCGCCGTAAACGGACGCGTTTCACTGATCACTTCTCGCTTGCGGAAATAAACCACGCCCTCCACTTGCAGCTGTGGCACGGCATGCACAGTCCGTCGCTCATCGGACTGTTGGAATGCCTGGACCAGCAGGTGCGCCGGTACACCCTCACCACACTGTCCTACCGGGGCAGGTGGCCCGTGGTGCTGGCCGACTACGCCGAACTGCTGGCCGCCATCGAGAACGCCGACGCGGAGCGGGCGGACGCCTTAGGCATCAGGTTGAAGATGTCCACCGAAGATCCCAGGCTGCTCTGGGGCGAATCCGCGCCCTGGCTTCGTCCCTTACAAGACCCGCCGGCCCCGATGTTCCTGCATACTCCATCGCAACAGTAAACCCGAAAGTCGGGTGCAGGCATCAACCGGCGCAAAGAGGTGGGCCAGGCTCCAAAGAGCCTGGCCCACCTTGCTAAAGGCAGATCGCTGGTTTGTGGCAATTCATCCATAGATCGTCGGCGCCGTCGTGGCGTCGCTACAAAATGACCGTAGACAGGGCTCTGTAGCCTTCTTCGGAGGACCCGACCACCATTCACAGGAGGAACCATGAGCCACCAGACGACCTCGACTTCGGCACCGCGCCGCCCGGCCCAGACCAGCCCCCGCACGCCACGTCGGTTGTGGGATGCGCAGTCGCTGGCCCTTATCTCCGTGTTCGCCGCCTTGATCGCAGCCTCGGCCATCGTCCCTGGTATTCCCGTCGGAAGTTTCGGGGTGCCTATCACGCTGCAGACCCTCGCCATCATGGTGACGGGCCTCGTCCTGGGCGGATCACGTGCCGCCGCAGCGGTGGCGCTCTACCTGCTCCTTGCGTTCGCCGGGCTGCCGATCTTCTCGGGCGGCCGGGCGGGCCTGGCTGTCCTCGCCGGCGGATCCGCCGGATACATCGTGGGGTTCCTCCTCGCCGCTCTGCTCGTTGGCATCGCCGCCGAGCAAATCATCCGGCGCCTCCCCGCCAAGCGGCGCGGCCTTTGGTTCTTCCTCGCTGCCATTATGGTGACCGTGGTCGCATCGCACATGCTCGGCGTGCTCGGCATGATGGTCAACCTCAAGCTGTCGTGGCAGGCTGCTTTCGCCAGTGACCTCATCTTCTACCCGGGCGATATCGTGAAGGACGCCGTGGCATCCGCTGCCGCTGTGGCCGCGCACCGAGCCTTCCCGGACATCCTCGTGCGCCGCGTGAAGTAAACGAGGCCAGAGCAATGAGGATCTTCGGCAGGATCGTAGACGACGAAACCCGCTGCATTCACTACCACACCGACGTAGATGTGATAGCCATAAAGTTCAAGTGCTGTCTTCGGTACTATCCCTGCCACCTCTGTCACGAGGAAGAGACAGATCACAAGGTCCAAACTTGGCCCAGGAACGAATGGGCAGAGCCAGCAGTTCTGTGCGGTGTCTGCAAAGGCGAGATGTCCATCCACGCTTATCTGGCAACGACATCTTGCCCAAATTGCGCCACTCGCCTGAACGAACGGTGTGCCGCCCACACGCCTTTTTACTTCCAGACCTGAACGGAACCTCTCCGATGATTCCCCGCGAAGGGCGACTCCAGCGCACAGCGGCTTTGCAGTTACACCCCAGGGCGGCAGTATGCCTGCCCCAGCGCAGCCACACCACAAGAGCTCTTGCCTTCATTTGCGCCTGAGAAGCTCTAGGGGACTGCGTCCACGAGTCGTCTAATCCGCTTCTGCGGGTTCTGCTGAAGAGCCGATAATGGAGATTCCGTCAGCCTGCCTCGACAGGCAGACCCTTGATTGTTGATTAGGCCGCCGAAACTGGTGGTGAATTTGATCCGTCCATGGCTGGGGTCAATTCAGGTTATCCACGGCTGGAAGTGGGAGCCCTTGGGGTAGCTCCCTGGTAGCGGTAGCGGTGGATAACCTAGGAGAATTGTCCCCGGCGGTGGGCGGCGGCACCGTACTGCTTCATGGTAGAGCGGGGAAGTAATTCCCACTGCTTCTGCAGTCCAAGGCAAGGAGAAGTGTCAGGTGGGCTGTCCTTAACTTGACGAGCCCCGGCGCGTAGCAAATGCTCCGGGCGTCCGGACCCTAGTCCTGGTTGGCATGAGGCTATAAGGTGGGTTGATCTCTGACGGGTCCCGCTCTTCGGTACGGCCACGGACCTAGCCATGCTGTTAGCTTCTAAATCACCGACTTTTGGAACGGCGTGCGGCTCCCATTCGTCCTGATCCTCCAGCGAGACGACCCGTTCATTGAGAGAACCGAACGTATGCCAGTCAGAACTTGGGTGCATACTGCAACTGCTCCGCACCAATCATCTCTCTCTGTTGTGGTCCGCGCCCGGCCGACAAGCTGTGGATCGTTCTTTGGCTCGCGTCTTCGTGGGCAGTTCCTAGCGTCTGAAAACCCCTGACTTGCCTAGTTTTGCGCGCCTTGATGGCGGAAGTGCATAGTCAAGCACCCACTGCGTCCGGCTTCCCTCCAAGCTCGGCATCAATTCGCCCTTCTGGATGTAGCGGAAGGGATGTGGGTCATCTATCGGCCGCCACCAACCGCTTTCGGGAGCATGCGCACCGGTGACTGCCCGGACACCGGGCCCGGAATTCGGGGCGGTGTCAGGATGGTGCAACTCGGCTTGTGGGGCCCCAGAGGGGCGCAAGACTCCTTCGAGGTAGTCGATCGACTGTCCTGGCCGAACTCTTGAATCGGACTCGTACGGGGCCTTCATCGTGCTGCGCCCGTTGCCGCCGTAGCCCTGACCTCTGCGGCCCCGGTGCTGTTATCCCCGAATGAGGAGATGTCGTTTGCTCCGGCGGCAGACCCTGGACCGGCGACGGCGGGAATGGGGACGCCTGGAGCCGTAGATCTGCCTTGCGGGAGGGCAACACGGAGGCGGTCTTCGAACTTCCGATGGACGAGGGCTCTGCTTTTCATGACAGTTTTTCGTTTTCTGTGTCGGATGAGCGGGTGGGATAGAAGTCGTATCGCGCCGGCTGGGTTCGTGTGGAGGTGTGGTTTGTGGGTGAAGTTGGGCGACGGGGGTCAGAAGGGTCCGGCCTGGACCAGGTTCGCCGGCCGTTCCCCGTTAGCCAGTGCCGTCAGCTGCGCTGCAAGGAGCTTCACGATCCTCGGTTCAAAGGCGGAGGCGTTGCCGCCGATGTGCGGCGTAATGAGGGCGTTGGGGCTTGTCCACAGCGGGTGGTCCGTCGGCAGCGGCTCCGGGTCCACCACGTCAAGGGCGCAGTGAAGACGGCCGGAGACCACTTCCGCTGTCAGGGCGGCGGTGTCCACTACCGGCCCGCGTCCCACGTTGACCACCAGCGAGCCGTCCGGCAAGGCTGCGAGGATAGTTGCGTCCACCAGCCGATGCGTGTGGTCGTTCAGAGGCGTCACGGCAACCAGCACGTCATGGGCTTTCGCCAGCTCGGCAAGCTCGGAAGAGGCGTGAATGTGTCCTTCGCTGTCGTCGCGTGCACTGCTGCCCACTCGGGTAATCTCCACTTCGAAGGGCGCGAGGCGTTTCGCGATCTCGTGACCGATTCCGCCGACGCCGACGAGCAGAACGCGCCTGTCCGCCAACGAAGACCGGCGCTGGGGCAGCCAGCTCCCGGTCTGCTGGTTCCGCACGGCGTCGTCGATGCCGCGAAGCTTTGCGATGATGAGGCCGATGGCCAGCTCGGCGGTTGCCGCTGCATGAACCCCTGAGGCGCTGGCGACCGCAGCTGAGGGCCCCGCCGCTTCACGGACGCCATCGAAGCCCGTGGACTGGGTCTGGACGAACTTCAGGTTCGGGGCCTTGGAGAGCGAGTCGAGGACGGCGGAAGCGTCGATGTAGGGGAGGACGACGGCGTCGATATCAGCAAGGTCAACGCTCTCCGGATCGGACTTGAGATCCCACACGGAAGCCTCGATTCCTGCCGGCAGGGGCTGGAGCTTGGCGAGCAGGTCCCGGTCCGGGAGGGTGACTGTACGAACTGTTTGCATGGTGCGCCTCATCGTTAGTTGTGATCCCAGATCCCTTGGTAATGCCGCCGGAGGCCCGTTGACTCCGCCCAGATAAATCTGAGAAACTTTTCTCATCTGTGATAATCATCGCACTTCTGGAAGTGTCAGGCAAGAGCTCGGCGGAGGCAATTCAAGTGAGTAACAAAAGGTATCCACCCATGGTCATCATGGGTGTGTCAGGTTCGGGAAAATCGACAGTAGGAGCGTTGCTGGGGCAGCGGCTGGGCATCGGGTTCATCGACGGCGACGACCTTCACCCGGTGGAAAACAAGGAGAAAATGCGCGCGGGAATCCCGCTGGACGATGACGACCGCTGGCCATGGCTGCAGGCCATTGGGCGGACGCTGGCGTCACAGCAGCAGGTAGGTAACGGCGTCATTGTGGCCTGTTCCGCCCTGAAGCGCCGTTACCGTGACCTCCTGCGGGAGCACGCCCCCGAGGTGCTGTTCCTGCACCTGGAAGGCTCCGTGGACACACTCACCGCGCGCATGGCCACCAGGAACCACGAGTTTATGCCTGCCAGGCTCCTGGCATCGCAGCTCGAGGCCCTTGAGCCGCTGGAGTCCGACGAAGCGCACGTAATCCTGGACGTGCGCCAACCAGCGGCAGAACTGGCCAAGCAGGCAGTCGCCGCCCTCAATGCCCGAACGGCAAAAGCAATAACGACGCCGGCAGGGGAGTAGGCGGGCCCCGCATTTCCGTGTTGACGCCGAAAGCCGGCCCGGGCACGGTGCCCGGGCCGGCTTTCTTGCAACTGTTAGGCCGCGGCCTTCCTGCGTTCTCCGATGTCGAAGCCCGGGCCGCCTGGGACGGAGTCGATGAGTTTTCGCGTGTAGGGGTGCTTGGGGTTGCCATACACGCTGTCCACGTCGCCTAGTTCCACGACCTCGCCGTGGAAGAGGACCATGATGTCGTCGCTGACGTGGTGCACCACGTCCAGGTCGTGGGAAATGAAGGCCATGGTCAGGTCCAGTTCGGTGCGCAGGCGGCTGATCAGGTTCAGGATTTCCGCCTGGACGGACAGGTCCAGCGCCGAGGTTATTTCGTCGGCGATGATCAGTTTGGGTCCGACCGCGAGTGCGCGGGCAATGGCGATGCGCTGGCGCTGCCCGCCGGAGAACTCGTGCGGGTACCGGTCGGCCACGTCGGCTTCCAAGCGGATGGTTGAGAGCCAGTAGGAGATTTTCTCTCCGTGGGCTCGGGGGTTGGATCTCACTGGATCGATTGCCTCCGCGAGGGTCTGCCCGATGGTGCGGCGCGGGTTCAGCGAGGAGTAGGGGTCCTGCGGAATCATCTGGACTTCCCGGCGCATGGCGCGGCGCTGTGCCCCGGTCATTCGGTCCACGTCCTGGCCGTTGATGGAGACGCTGCCGGCGCTGACCGGATTCAGGCCGACGATGGCTTTGGCCAGGGTGGACTTTCCGGATCCGGATTCGCCGACGATGCCGAGGGTTTTGCCGCGCCTGATGGAAGTGGAGACGCCCTTGAGGACCTTGGCCGCGGAGTGTCCGGAGCCGAAGGAGACTTCAAGGTCGCGGACTTCCAGGACAGGGACGGCGGAGGTTGGGGTGCTTGTCATGGCTGTTACTTTTTTCCTTCCGGGCGGACGGAGCCGGGAGCGTCCTCGGGGACTTCGTCGTAGGTGAAGTCTTCGGCGCGGACGGAGACGAGTTCGGCTTTGCGCTCGGCGATGCTGGGCGTCGCGGCCAGCAGCGCCTTGGTGTAGGGGTGCTTGACGTCGCCGGCGGCCAGTTGGGCGCCGGTGAGCCGCTCAAGGATCTTGCCGCCGTTCATCACGATGACCTTGTCGCAGAGCGCCTGTACCACGCCGATGTCGTGGGAGATGAACAGCATGGCCGTGCCCATTTCCCGGTTGATGGTGCGGAATTGGCGCAGGACGTCGGCCTGGACGGTGACGTCCAGTGCTGTGGTGGGTTCGTCGGCGATGATGAGCCGTGGGTCGGTGACAAGGGTGGAGGCGATCATGGCCCGCTGCAGCATGCCGCCGGAGAGCTCGTGGGGGTGCTGCTTCATTCGGGATTCCGGCTGGGTGATCCGGATGTCCGCCAGCGCTTTGACCATTCTGCTGTAGGCAGTCTTCTTGGGCTGCTTCAGGTGCACCCGGCTGACTTCCGTGAGCTGGGATCCGATCCGCAGGGCCGGGTTGAAGCTGGTGCCCGGGTCCTGGTACACCAGCCCGATGGAGGTGGCGAGAGTCCGTGGGTCGTTCTTCTTGAGCAGGTCCAGTTCGCCGAGGCGCATGGTGTGTGCCGTGACGGTCAGTTCCTCCGGGAGCAGCCCGGCGATGGACATCGCGGTCAGGGATTTGCCGGATCCGGATTCACCTACGAGTCCTACGACTTCGCCGGCGTTGATGCTCAGGGATACACCCTTTACCAGGGGGATGCCGTTGGGGGTGCTGACGGTGAGGTTATCGACCTCTACCAGGGCTTCCTGGTCGGCGCGCATGGAGGCCGGGAGTTCTGAGGCGGCCTTGACGCTGCCGAACTTCCGTCCGCCGCGGGGGTCGGTGGCGGCGGCGAGGCCATCGCCGATGAGCATGGCGCTTAGCCCCGCGACGGTGATCATGATCGAGGGCATTACGGCTTGGAGGGGTTGGGAGTATATGTTCACGAGGGCTTCGTTGAGCAGGCGTCCGAAGTCGTACTCCGGGTTCTGGACGCCGAGTCCGATGAACGAGAGGCTGGACAGCTCGATGAGGGTGGTGGCGAAAACGGTGGCGGTGAGGACCAGCAGAGGCTCTGCCATGTTGGGCAGCAGGTGCCGGGTAATGATTTTCGGACCTGGGACGCCCAGCAGGCGTGCGGTGGAGACGTAGTTGCGCTGGGAGATGGAGGCTGCCATGTTGGCCGTGAGGCGGGCGAAGGCAGGGATGCTGGCGATGGCGATTGCGAGGACGGCAGACCAGGCCCCCTGCCCTAGGATTGCGGCGATGAGCAGGGCGAAGATGAGGCTTGGGTAAGCGACGGCGGCATCGATGACGCGCAGGACGGCATTGCGGATCCGCGGCGGGGCGAGCCAGATGAAGGTGCCAATGAGAACGCCCCCCACCACTGAGATTACCGTTGTGGCTGCGGTCATCAGCAGGGTGAGCCGGGTGGCGACCAAGGAGCGGGCGAGGACGTCGCGGCCAAAGTCATCGGTTCCCAGCCAGTGCTCGGGGCTGGGGCCCTGGGATGCGTTGGCGGTGAGCTTTTCGGCGGCTTCGGTGAGGAAGAGGGGTGCCAGGAGGCCTGTCAGGACCATGATGGCCATCAGCACGATGCCGGTGATGAGGCCGGTGGTCCATCGGAAACGGCGTTGAGTGCGGCGTTGTTCAGCCATGGGACTTTCCTCCTCCGAGGGTGCGCGGGTCGATGAGGCCGAGGATGACGTCCACCAGCAGGTTGAGGATGATGGCAAGGAATCCAAGGACCAGGATGATGCCCTGGATGACCGGGTAGTCCTTGTTGATGATGGCTGTGACGATTTCCTTGCCGAGTCCGGGCCAGTTGAAGACGTTTTCGATGATGATCGCGCCGCCGAGCATGCCGGCCAGGATCAGGCCGGCGAGTGTCAGGGTGGTCGTCATGAGATTGGGCAGGGCATGGCGGGCGTACAGCCGCAGGGCAGGCAGCCGCCAGCCGCGCGCTGTCCGCAGGTAATCCTGTTCCAGGACGGTGGAGGTTTCGCGGCGGACCACACGGGCGATCGAGCAGATGGGCGCAATCGAGAGGCCGACAACCGGAAGGATCAGGGAACTCAGTGTTGCTGCCCCGGCGGCAGGTAGGACCTTGAGGATGATGGCGAAGACCACCACCAGCATCGTGGCGATAACGTACTGCGGCACGGCCTGGAAGAAGCCGGTCAGCATCCCGAAGGACACATCAAGCGCCTTCCGGCGGCCGCCGCGGGTGAGGATACCTACCGCCATTCCTGCCGGAATGGACACCAGGAGGGTCACGATGATGCCCAGGACGGCGAGTTCGGCCGTGAAGGGCAGCTTGGTGGCGATGATCGAGGACACCGAGGTGCTGTAGGCGAAAGATTCGCCCAGGTTGCCGGTCAGCAGGTTTCCGACGTATTGGATGAACTGCAGGTGCAGGGGCTGGTTCAGTCCCAGGCTTTCCCTGATGGCTTCGATCTGTTCGGTGGTGGCGTCAGCACCTGCCACTGCTACGGCGGGGTCGCCGGGGATCAGCGGCACCATAAAAAAAGTCACGACGACCAGCAGTGCCACGGAGAGAAGGACACCGCCTGCACGGCGCAGGGCATAGCTTGCCCAAGGGGAAAGACCCCGGGGGCCGCCCCGGGGGCCTTTGGCGGCCCCCGGGGTCTGGCTCTCTTCAAGGATGACGACTTCCTTGGAGAGCATCGTGGGTTCGGTCATCGTGGGAACCTTTTCTTACTTGGTTATGCGCATGGTGGCGTAGTCGACGATGCCCGAGGGGGCCTGGATCGAGAATCCAGCGCGCTGGGCTACGATCTGGGGCTCGCCCACGAACGGAACGATGTCGTTGTCTTCCAGGATGCTGATCTGTGCCCGCTCATAGGCCGCGCACCGCTCAGCTTCATCAGTGGCCGACTGCGCGGTGGTGATCTCGGCAAGGATGTCGGCGTTCTCGCCGCCGCCGATGTTGCGGCCGCCCTTTTCGGTCGGAACACCGGCAATACGGGTGAGGGAGGCCGCGACCGTGCCGACGAAGTTTGCGTCGCCCTGGATGGTCAGGTCCCAGGTTTCGGGCTTGGTCTGGGTCATGGTGGCCCAGGTTCCGTTGTCCACGAGGTTCAGGTTGACGGTGGCTCCTGCTGCGCGCAGGGCCTCCTGGACATAGGTGCTGCCGGCGCCGTTCGGTCCGATGCTGGTGGTGCCGACCATCTTGAAGGTCTTGCCGGCAAGTACTGCCTTTGCGGCTTCTGCGTCTTCCTTGGTGAAGTGCGAGTTGTCTTCCAGCGCGCACGGGACGGTGGGGGCGACGATGGAGGTGTAGGGGATTCCCTTGTTGGCGTAGGCGGCGGCGTTGAAGGCCTGCTGGTTCATCAGCTGGGCCACTGCCTTGCGGAGTGCCGGATCGGTGAAGGGGCTGCCTTCACGCTGGTTGAACAGCAGGAAGATGCCTGCAAACGGCACGGAGGTAACGGTGTAGTCCGCATTGCCTTCGAAGCGGGCAGTGTCGGCAGGGGCGATGTCAGAGATGTCCATTTCTCCGGTGAGGAGTTGGTTGGCCACTGTGGTTTTGTTGACGCCGGGGAAGAACCGCACGGTCTTGGCCGGGGTCCCTTCGAGCTCCTTGGACCACTTGGGCCAGGCGCTGTAATCCTCCCGCAGCGTCATGTCATAGCTGACGCCGTGGCTGGCCTTCGTCAGGGTGTACGGGCCGGAAAAAGCTCCCTGCACCGAACCCTTCGCCAGGCCTTCCATATCTGCGAACCCGGCGGGGCAAATGATGCCGGTCTGCGCCAGTGTCAGGCCGCCGATGAGCTCTGACCAGGGCTGGGCAAGCTTGATGTCCACGGTTCCGGCTGAATCGTCGCCGGTGATAGTGGGCTGCCCCGGGCCGAAGACGAGCTTGCCGAAGTTGTTCTTCGTGGCGGGGTCGGCGAAGTAACTAAGCGATTTCGCGACGATGCTGGGGGTGATGGGGGTGCCGTCGGCGCAGGTGGCGTCCTTGCGGATGGTCAGCTTGGCATCTGTTGCCGTCGAGGTCCATTCGGTGGCGAGGCCACCAATGAACTTGCCGTCAGCGTCGCGCCGCACCACGGTGTCGAAGAGGAAGCGGGCCACTTCGTAGTCGTCCTTGGCATTGGCCTTGGCCGCGTTGAACGTGGTGGGGTCCGAGTTTAGGGCGGTCCTGATGGTGTCCGTCGAAGGGCCGGAGGTTCCGCCGCCTCCGCCGGTACTGCCGGTGGTGCCCGTGGTGCAGCCGGTCAGCAGCAACGCTGCCGCCGCCGCGGCTGCGGCCAGGGAAGTAATTCGTCCGTGCATGGTCTCTCCTCGATACAACGGGATGATCTGCGAGAAAGTTCGCGAATGAGAAGAGTTTCTCTTATTGCCGGAGTCAAGTCAACGGAAATGTGTGAGGTGACACACAGCCGTTACATGGGCCGCCGGGAATTTACACGGTGGCAACAAGCCGCCGTCTTATTTCCTGCATTCAGGCCGCAGCCCTTGACGGATGGACATTGAAACGCGAAACTTTTCTCATATGTGATTGCCGCCTCATCTGACCATTGGAGTCAAAGGGCCGGCGTCGTTCGCAGAACCAACAAAGGTGACAACCATGGCAACAACACTTGAGCTCACAGTCCGCAAGGCCACCTGGACGCGCCCGGCCCGGGAACTGGTGAAGGCCTTCGAAGCCTTCCCAGTGGCCAACATCGGGGACGCCATGGAGCGCCTCGGCATTGTCGACGGCGGCATCAGCGCCGTCTGGCCCGGCGCCCACTGCGTGGGCTCCGCACTGCCCGTCCTTGGTGCGGCAGGCGACAATGCCGCCGTCATCGAGGCCCTGAACTACATCCAGCCCGGAGACGTGATGGTCATCAACGGCTTCGGCCACGAGCACCGCGCGCTGGTGGGCGAACAGCTCTCACAGCGTTTCGAAGCTGCAGGCGCCACCGGCGCCGTCATCGACGGCTACATCCGTGACCGCCACACCATCACGGAGATCAAGTTCCCGGTCTTCGCACGTGGCGTCACCCCGGCCGGCCCGTTCAAGAACGGCCCGGGCGTGATCGGCGAACCCGTCGCTATCGGCGGCATCGTGTGCGCCGCCGGTGACATCGTCGCCGCCGACGATGACGGCGTCGTCATCATCCCCCAGGCCCGGGCGGCCGAAATCCTGGAACGCGTCATTGCCGTCGCCGCCCACGAGGCCGAAATGACGGCTGAAGTCACCCGCGAATACAGCTGAGCGCCGCTGTTCGGCGCCATGAACCAGCCCTAGACTGAAAGACATTCAATGACTACTGCATCGACGGACTCAGTGGAACTGAACACCGCTCAAATAAAGGTCGTCACCGCTGACGGCAAAGTGGTGCGCAAGGCAACCATCGCCGGCACCATGGGCTCCTTCGTGGAGTGGTACGACTACGGGATCTACGGGCTGCTGACCACGTACCTGGCCATCAACATCATGGGGTCCAAGGACCTCGGATCCCTCCTGCTGACCAACGTCGGCTTCCTGGTCAGCTTCCTCGCCCGCCCCTTCGGCAGCGTCATCTGTGGCTTCCTGGGCGACAAGCTGGGCCGCAAGAACCTCCTGGCCGTCCTGCTGCTCCTGATTTCCGGTGCCACGGCGTGTATCGGGCTTATCCCGTCCTCGTCCGTGATCGGATGGGCCGCTCCGGCACTCCTGATCCTGTTCCGCATCCTCCAGGGGTTCTCCGCAGGCGGTGAGGTCGCGGGAGCCATGGCCTTCGTCGGCGAGTACGCACACAACAAGCACCGCAACTTCTCCATGAGCTTCATCGCGGTTGGCTCCTTCTGCGCCCTCCTCTTCGGCAGCGCACTCTCCGCCACCCTCATCACCACCCTGGGCGACGCCACCATGGAGTCCTGGGCCTGGCGGATCCCGTTCCTCTTCGCCCTTCCGCTGGGCTACGTGGGCTACTACATCCGCTCAAAGATGGAGGACACCCCGCACTTCGCCGCCCTGCGGGAGCGCAACGAAGTGGAACGCAACCCGCTGAAGGCTGTCTTCACCTCCAAGCGCCACCTGAAGGCCATCGCACTGACGATCTTCCTGCCCGCACTGAACGGCCCCGGCTACTACCTGCTCTTCGCCTACATGCCCACCTATCTGAAGACCCAGCTGGGCACCGGCAACAACTTCACCATGGTGCAGGCGCTGATGGTGACAGCCGTCAGCCTGGTGGCCATCATCATCAGCATCCCGCTGATGGCCCGGCTGTCGGACCGGATCGGCCGCAAGCCGGTCCTCGCCGGTTCTGCCGTGCTGATGGCGCTGGTCTCCTACCCGATGTTCGCGATGATCACCACCGGCAACATGCTGCTTGCCTGCGTCGCCACCGTAGTGATGGCCATTTCCTTCTCGGGCCACGCCGCCGTGGTGCACACCGTACTGACCGAAATGTTCCCCACCACCGTCCGCTACAGCGCGTACAGCATCGGCTTCAGCATCAGCACCATCATCTTCGGCGGCAGTGCCCCGCTGGTGATGACGGAGATCATCAAGTCCACCGGAAACAGCATGGTCCCGGCCTACGCCGCCATCGGTACCGCAATCATCACACTGGTTTCCGTCAAGTTCCTGAAGGAAACCAAGGGCCAGCCGCTGGCCACCCACTAACAAGACGCGAACGACGGCGGCCTGCCGCCATTGCCGGGAGGCCGCCGTCGAACGGACCATAAGCACCTCAACAAGAACCATCGGGAGTCACCTTGGGCATCAATTCAGTCGCCGTCGTTGCAGACCTCGGCGAGAGCTACGGAAATTACAGCATCGGCGACGACGAGGCCCTCCTGGGGCTGGTCACGGCCTCCAACATCGCCTGCGGCTTCCACGCCGGGGACCCGCGCGTCATGGACGCCACGGTGAAGTCCTGCGTGGAGCGCGGCATCGAGCTGGGCGCCCACCCCGGTTACCCGGACCTGGTGGGCTTCGGCCGTCGCCTCATCGAGGCGAGCGAAGAGGAGATCCGCACCGATGTCCTCTACCAGATCGGCGCCCTGGACGCGTTCGCCCGGATCCATGGCGGCAGAATCAGCCACGTCGCCCCGCACGGCCGGATGGGAAGCATCGCCCAGACGGACGCCAAGCACGCCCGCGCCATCACCGACGCGATCAAGGCGTACGACCCCTCCTACATCGTCATCTGCCAAAACGGGCTGCTGGCAGACGAATCCCGCAAGCGTGGCCTCGAAGTGGGCTACGTCTTCCTTGCCGACCGCGGCTACGGCGAGGACGGCATGCCCGTCTCCCGCAACACCGAGGGCGCCCTGCTCCACGATCCGGAAGAGATCGGCCGGCGGGTTGTTCAGGTGGTGACGGCAGGAACGGTCCGCGCTGTCACAGGCAAGGTGGTCCCGCTGGGCCACGACGCCGACGTCGTCCTCCTGCACGGGGACCACCCGCAGGTGCTCGAGAACGGCACCGCCCTGCGCGCCGCCCTGGACAAGGCCGGCATCGCGGCCACCGGTCTGCAGGAAGTCCTCGCGGAGAAAGCCAAAGTGGCCGCGGCCTGACCTCTCCTCCTTAACCATGACCGCCGCCCTTACCGTCGAGCAGGACAAATGACCACGCAACCACCGCCAGCAGCGACCCTCCGCCGTCCTCCCGGCGTGGAGGGCGAGCCCTTTGGGGATTCAGCCCTCATGCTGAGGATCGCCGACGACAATCCCGAGGTCCGGCGGGCCGGTGCAAGGAGGTTGCAGGACATCCTTTTGGAGGTGCGCCCTTACGGGGTGCTGAACCTGGTGGCCGGTGCAGAATCCCTGCTCGTGGAGTTTGATTGCCTCGCAGTAAGCCACGGCCAGTTGGCGCAAACGGTCCGGCTCGCCGTGGCCGGGCTGGGGCTCCAGGACGCCGGCCCGGCCGCGGGGGCCAAGGATTTTGTGATCCCCATGGTGGTCAGCGAGGAATTCTCACCGGACCTGCCAGGTGTTGCCGAGGAACTGGGACTGAGCCAGGAAGCCACGCTCACGGCCCTGACGTCCTCGATGCTCACCATCAATCTCCTGGCCGCCGCGATGGCCCCCATGATGGCCGGCGTGCAGTTCCCCGGCCAAGTCAGCCGCTGCGCCGAGCCCCGGACGGACGTTGCTCCGGGGTCGGTGATGGTGGCGGGAACAAGCGCCATCATTCAGCCGTTCCCTGGGCCGAGCGGCTGGAAGGTAATTGGCCGTACGCCTCTGACCATCTGCGACATCCATGAAGAACCCGCGACGTCGTACCGGCCGGGGGACCGCGTCAGGTTCACGGTTATTGCGGAAAGCCGCTGGGCTGAACTGGAAGGCACATTCCTCCGCCCGGCAACCCCGCAGGAATCGGCACCTCAGCAGGAAGGCAGCCAGCATGGAAGCGAAGGCTGAGCAGGAGGTCACCCTCACCATCTCCGAGGCCGGCTGGCTGTCCACCTTCCAGGACCTGGGCCGTGAAGACTCGGAATACATGGGAGTTCCCTGCGGCGGTGCCGCCGACCAGCACTCAGCCGCCACGGCCAACATTCTGGTGGGCAACCGGCGCGGGGCACCGCTGCTGGAAATCATGGGTAGCAGATTTGCCTTCACGGCCTCCCATGACGTCTTTATCTCGGTTACCGGAACGCCGGCCGACGTGGCTGTCGGGGGAGTGCCGGTGCCTATGTGGCAGCCGGTCTGCGTTCCGGCCCGGACCCGCGTGGTCATCTCGAACGTGAGGGACGGGATGCGCAACTACCTTGCCTTCAGTGGAGAGTTGGACACGCCACGCTTTATGGGCAGCGCTGCTCCGGAATCGCGGATGGGGTTCCCGCAGCAACTTGAAGCGGGCCAGGCAGTAGGGCTAACCAGCCGCTACCGGGGGTTCAGCCAGCCGTACCTGGGGCAGCCGCTGTTTCGGCTACCGGTTCCGGTGCCTGACTTCAGCCCGAAGGTCTGGACCGTTGATGTGGTGGAGGGTCCGGAAACGGACAGGACGCCGGGCATCAGGGAGCTGCTGAGCAACAGTGTTTACACCGTCGGCGGAAAATCCAATCACGTGGGACTCCGCCTCGACGGCCCGGTCGTCCACCCGGAAGGGCTGGGCGAAATCATCTCGCACGGCGTGCCGATCGGAGCGTTCGAGATCCCGCACGGCGACGAACTGATCATCCTGGGCCGCTCCCGCACCCTGACGGCGGGATACCCCATCGTAGCCGTCGCCACCAAAGCCTCGCTGCCGCTCCTGGGCCAGGCCAGTCCCGGGCGGAAGATGACCTTCCGGTGGGTTAGCCAGGAAGCCGCCGTCGAACGCTGGCGTGAACAGCAGCGGCTGCGATGCGCCCTGGAGGAGCGGGTGCACAACCTCTTCGCCGCCGTCGGGCTTCCCTTCGCGCAGGCTGCAGAGGCCACGCCGCCCGGAACGCGTGCCGCCTGAGAACTGTTGACGCCCCCAGATTCAAATGAGAAACTATTCTCAAATCTAATCTTGTTCTTGTTTTAGCCGGAGCCCCGGTTCCACCTGCCGCGCTGCCTCCCGCAGCGCGCCGGAAGAAAGAGACGCACCATGGAGCTTCTGAACGGCAAAGTTGCAATCATCACCGGCGCCGGCACCGGCATGGGCCGCGAGACCGCCAAGCTGCTCGCGGCGGAAGGCGCGATTGTGGTGCTCGTGGGACGCCGGCAGGACGTGCTGGAGGAACTCTCCACCGAGATCGCGGCCGTCGGCGGCCGCTCCTACGTGCGTACCGCTGACATCGCCAGCAAGCATGAGGTGGAGGCTCTCATGGCCTGGACCCGGGACACCCTGGGCCCGGTGGACATCCTCATCAACAACGCCGGCAGCGCCAGCAAGGTCCTCAACGTGCGCTGGATCGCCGAGGAGGAATGGAACCAGGTCCTGGATGTGAACCTCAACGCGGTCTTCCTCCTCACGCAGGCGGTGCTGCCGGACATGCTGGGCCGAAACACCGGGACCATCATCACCGTCTCCTCCCTCGCCGCAGTGACACCTAACCTGCTGGGCGGCGCTGCCTACGGGGCCGCCAAAGCGGCGGTACGGAACTTCATGACATACCTGCACACCACGTTCCGGAATGACGGACTGCGCGCCGTCACCATCCTCCCGGGCGAGACGGCCACACCCATCCTGGACAACCGGGCCCGCCCGCCGCACCAGGAGGAGAGGGACGCCATGGTCCAGCCTGAGGACGTGGCCCGCGCCATCCACCTGGTGGCAACGCTGCCCCAACGCACCGTCGTCCAGGAACTGGTGATCGCTCCCACGGTGCAGCGAGACACCTCCGGTGACATCGAAATCAGCCGCTGGACCGGAGCGCCCGCAGCGGACCTCCCCAAGACCATCGCCTAACGCGGCAGCCATTTTCACCTGAACCCCAAAACTTCCTTGTCTGAAAGGACACCTTCGTGACCACTCCTGCAGCTCCCAGCGTCCTCAGCTTCCCACCTTCGGAGGCGGTCCAGCGCGTGCTCCGGACGTCCCTCCGCGTCCAGCAGCCCCAGTCAAGCGGCGACCTCGTGTCCCTGGCCATGGGGGAGCCCGACTTTGACACCCCCCAGCAGGTCCGCGACGCAGCCGCCCAGGCACTCCAGGACGGCCACACCCACTACTCGCCGCTGCTTGGCGAGCCCGCGTTGAGGGATGCCCTTTCCGTCAAAATCGGTGCCTTGCTGGGCTCCAGCGTCAGCACCAGCGATGTCCTGATAACCCAGGGCGGCACCGCCGGACTGGCCGCCGCCATCCTGGGCACCGTGAACCCCGGGGACAAAGTGGTGATTCCGGATCCCACGTACTCGCTGTATGCCGACCTGGTGAGCATGGCCGGCGGCACCATCGTTCCCGTACCCCTTGCCGAGGACCTGCACTGGGACCTTGAGGCACTGGCCGGGGCGCTGGAGGGGGCGAAGATGTTTGTCTTCTGCAACCCGTCAAACCCCACCGGAATAGTCCACTCCCGTGCCGAACTTGAGGCCCTGGCCGGGCTCGTGGCCGGCACCGATATTTTGGTGCTCTCGGACGAGGCGTACAGCGACTTGGTTTACACGCCGGAACCCTTCACGTCCGCCTTGGAGATCGAGGGCCTCGCCGGCCGAACCATCTACTGCCAGACCTTCTCCAAGAGCTACGCCATGACCGGCTGGCGCGTCGGGTATCTCTGGGGCCCGGCGGACGTTATCGCCGCCGCTGCGAGGGTGCACAACACCTTCAATGGCTCCATGAATACCGCCGTCCAACTGGCCGCCCTCACCGCGTTGCAGACCTGCGGTCCGGACATCGAGCGGATGCACGCTTCTTACAAGGGCCGGCGCGAACTAATGCACAACGGGCTGAAGGACATTCCGGGGCTAACGGTCAGCTCCCCGGAGGGCGCGTTCTACCTTTTCCCCAAGTACGACGCCGACCTGCCGGCAGCAGAAGTGGTGGCGCACCTGCGCACCCACGGAGTGGCTGTCCGTCCCGGCAGCGAGTTCGGCCGCAACGGAGAGTTCCACCTGAGGCTCTCGTACGCGGCCAGTGCAGAGGCCATCGCAACGGGTGTGGAACGGCTGGCAGCCGGCTTCGCAGCCCTCAAGCAGTAGAGCCATCAATGGCTACCACCAGCGCCGCTCCCGGGTTGCGCAGCGATACGCTGCGCAACCGCAAACACATCATCCGGTCCGCGGGCAAGCTCTTTGCCGAGGGCCGTCAGGCCACCATGGCTGACATCGCGCGGGCTGCCGAAGTCTCAACAGCTACGGCCTACCGGCATTTCGCCTCCGTGGACGAGGTCCTTGCCCGTTTCCGTTTCGACGTGGGCAGCGAGCTGCTGGAATACAGCCAGCAACAGCAGGCCTCCGGATTGGAGCTGCTGCGCCTGGTGAGCAGCAAATGGGTGGAACTGGTGGTGACCCACGGCCGGGCCATGGTGCACACCAGGTCCGGGGAAGGCTACCTGGCACGCTTGCGCACCGGTGCCACCCACCTCACTGTCCAAGCGGACGCCCTCAGTCCGGCGCTGCGGGACACTTGCCTTGAACTGGGCGTGGAGGATCCCGGTGACGAGGCGATGTTCCTCTGGAACGTCCTGTTCGACCCGCGCGAAATCTTCGACCTGATTGAAACGCTCGGACTAAGCCCGGAGGATACGGCACGGCGCCTCGTAGCCACGCTCGTGGCGGCCCTGAAAGGCTGGTGCGGCCCGAACGCCGGGAGCAGGCAATAAGCTTGGTACGCAACAGAAAGGGGCTGGGACGTGCGAAGCGACACCCAACGTAACCGCAGGGATCTCGTCAACGCGGCCGGTGCCCTGTTTGCCGCGCGGCGCGGGCCCGTCAACATGACCGACATCGCCAAGCACGCCGAGATCTCCACCGCCACTGCCTACCGGCATTTTGCCTCGGTTGAGGATGTCCTGGCCGAGTACCGCTTCAACGTGGGCCAGAAGCTAAGGGATTACAGTCTCAAGCAAACTACCGGCGGACTGGAACTGCTGGAAGCGGTTAGCCGCAAATGGGTGGACCTGGTGGTCAAGCACGGCGGAGCCATGCTCTACACCCGTTCCGGCGAGGGCTACCTCGCCCGGCTCCGGAGCGGCGCGTTCTACCTCACTGTCCAGGCGGAGGCACTGCAGCGGCCGCTGGAGGAAGCCTGTGCCGAGCTAGGGTTGAGCCCGCTGGGGGACGAGGCGATGTTCCTCTGGAACATCCTTTTTGATCCCCGCGAAATCATGGACCTCATCAACACTGTCGGGCTGACCAAGCAACAGGCTACCGAGCGGCTGGTCGCGGCGCTCCGTGGGGCCCTGACGGGCTGGGACGAAGACAAATCCGGCGGAACGAAGTCCACGACCTGACCCGCGTTTTCTGACCTGCACCCGTTCAGCCATAAGGGCTTCAGCCGCGTTCTGCCAGCCGTACACTTCGTAAGGTTATTCCTCGCATCTCGCTGCGGATTCTCTCGGCCGGAACCGCCGCCAGCGAAGCTACTTCAAAGAGGTCCAGCTGGTCTGTCTTCAAGGCCATCACGGTCAGTGAGCGGCGCCGGGCCTCCAGCTCCGATTTGTGCCTGATGGCGTCCGCCAAAGCCTGCGCCTTTTCCCCGATCGTCGTCAGGTGCTCCCGGGCCGGCCACCCTGCCGGCTGAAGCTCCGTATATCCGGCGCCGATCCGGCGCCGAACGTCAAACTTATTCACGCCCGCAGCAGTGGCGATTGCCGCAATCGGGACGCCGTCGGCCAAGGCTTGGGCCACGCTCTCGTTCCGCTGCCTGATGGCTGTGCGGATGCTGCTGTCAGCCTGCGCGATGTGCTGGCGGTTCAGTGCCAGTTGGCTGCGCAGCGCCTCCTGGTCGATGGGTTCGAAGCGCCGGCGCCGGCCAGTGCGCAGTGGCTGGACGCCCACGTTAGTGCCTGTCCGCTGCCGGATCCAGCACCCACACCACGGGGGCGCCGTCGAAGGGCGGCATGAGGCTGCCTTCGAAGAACAACTGGCCGTTCTGCTGGTTGCCGTTCGGGTTCCACCGGCCACTGACGGGGCAGTGCGTTCCGGTGCCGGCTGTCATGGCCCGGGAGGACCGGCAGCGCAGGGCGGTTGCCTTGAAGGTGGAAATCATGGTGATGCTCCTGGTGGGCGCTATTCGTTGCGGAAGGAGATGAGCACCTTGCCGGACTTCGTGGGGTCCTTGGCGAGGTCGAAGGCTTCGAGTGCCTGGGTGAAGGGGAATTCGTGGGTGACCACAGGGTCCACATACAGCGAGCCGTCCGCCAGAGCGGCCAGGACGTCGTCGATCTCGTCGTTGAACCGGAAACAGCCAACAAGTTGCAGTTCGCGGGTGATGGCCAGGGAGATGGGGACGGGCTGGTCACCGGTGGGCAGAAGCCCCACCATGACCACGCGGCCGCCGCGCATGGCGCCCCGGAGTGCTGATGCCAGACCGCGGTGGTTGCCGGAGGACTCCAAAACCACGTCGGCCTCGACGGCCGCGATGGCTTCGGTGTCCGTGGCGAGGATGGTGCCCGTGGCGCCTACCGCCGTGGCGATCTTCAGCGGGGCTTCGTGCATGTCGACGGCGATGATTTCCGCTGCGCCTGCACGCTTGGCTACGGCCACGATGAGGCTGCCGATGGGACCACTGCCGATCACCAGGACGCGCTTGCCGGTGAGATCCCCTGCCTGGGCGATGGCATGCCAGGCGACGCTGGCGGGTTCGGCCAGGGCCGCCACACGCAGTTCAAGTCCATCCGGGAGCCGCCGGAGCATCCTGGCCGGCAGCACGCTGAACCGGCTGAACGCGCCTTGAGTGTGGGGGACGCGGGCGGCGCTGCCGAGGTAGGTGCAGCCGGGGGAGAGGTTAGGCCGGTCCTCGGGGTAGCGGACGCCGGTTCCGCCGGGGGTGGCGGGGTGCACGGCAACGTTGGTGCCGGCTGCGGGGCCGGACCCGTCCGCGGCCGCCTGGACTACGGTGCCCACCACTTCGTGGCCAAGCACCAGGGGAGCGCGGAGGATGGATTCGCCGGCGGCGCCGTGGAGCCAGTAGTGCAGGTCCGAGCCGCAGATGCCGCCGTAGGCGATGTCCACCACGGCTTCGTGGGGTTGGGGCGCTGAGTGCTCGATGACTTCGATTCGGAGATCGCCCACGTCATGGACCACATCAGCCGGGCCGGTTACTGCGTTGGTTGTTGCTGTTGTCATTGTCAGACCACCGTCGTCATTCCGCCGTCGATAAATATTGTTTGTCCGTTGACGTAGTTGGACGCGTCCGACGCGAGCCACGTGACCGGCCCGGACAGGTCGTCGACTGTTCCCCAGCGGCCTGCAGGGGTCCTGCCGAGAATCCAGGAGTTGAATGCCTCGTCATCAACAAGGGCCTGGGTCATCTCCGTATGGATGTAACCGGGGGCGATGCTGTTGATCTGCAGCCCCTGGGATGCCCACTCTGCAGTCATAGCGCGGGTGAGGTTGCGCAGGCCGCCCTTGGCTGCCGTGTAGACGCCAATTGTGGGCCGGGCAAGGTCCGACTGGACCGAGCCGATGTTGATGATCTTCCCACGCTTGCGCTCCATCATCCTACGGGCGACTTCACGGCCCACCAGGAAAGCGCTCGTGAGATCAGTGGCCAGAACCCGGTTCCAGTCGGCGACGTCCAGCTCTAGCAAAGGCACGCGGTGCTGTATTCCGGCGTTGTTCACAAGGATGTCCAACTGGCCGTACATGGTCTCGGCCCGGGCTACTCCGGCCGCAACTGCGTCCTCGGCGGTGATGTCGAATGAGACCGCACCGATCCTGTCCTCCCCAAAGATGGCAGCCAGTTCTTTCCGCGTGGCTTCCAGCCGGGCCGGGTCCAGGCCGTGAAGCACGACGGCGGCACCAGCCCCTGCCAAGCCAGCCGCCAGGGCCTTCCCTATGCCTCTGCTTGATCCAGTGATCAGGGCAGTCCGCCCGGTCAGATCAAAGGGTGACGGATGCTCCATGGAGATGCCTCTTCTCGACGTACACTGCGGGTGCGGTAGTGCTCTAAGCCACTACTTGAGCCTACGGCGACCCCACTGCTAGAGTCAAGAACAATTTCTCATTTGCGAGATTATTATTGTTTTGAATCTGAGGATGGCTGGGGGAAACGCGGATCCTGTGGGTCCGGTCATCAGAGCTGGTCTCAGTTGTCTGTGGAAATCGATCTGGCGTGCCCTTTGCGGATCCGGACTGCGACGACCCCTTCACCGCTCCCGGCATGCGTCAACGGTTGTGACGCGGGCACGAGAATTCGCCAAGAAAAGAAGAGTGAGGCCGCGCCCATGGAGGCAGGCAGAAAACGCCACGGATAATGGCATGAAACAAGCCTTTCTATTGGCACTCCCCCGCCTGTTTCCAAAGGCCAATAACCGTGATTCTGTAAAGCTGGGGAGCGGGACACAAGAGCACGTGCTGACGGTGCGACCGTGGAGCAAAGCGCCCGCAACTGCAATGGCTTGTCATAGGTCGCTGCAATACTTGCGGCATGAACTCCACACCCGGTCGCCTAGATGTTGTGGGCAGCAATATGGCCAACAGCCTCAATAGGGCTGTTGGCTACTACCAGCACATGGCCACGAGCATGACGGTCAATGATGACCCTCAGACATATCTGCGAAACGCGATAACTGCCGCCCAAATATCGCTAGAGCAGCATTTGCGAGGCTATGACTCATTCGATGCGCTTGCCTTCACTCGGCTCGCTGCCGGTCCGTGGGATTTCACTGGTCTCAGGGAAAGCGAAAGCCAGGTCGAGGGGTCCCAAGCTGCCCAGGATGTCGTTGCGCTAACGCTGCTGGGGATGGGGCTGCCACGGCAACCGTTAACGGGGAAAAACTCCGGTCAACCAAACCCTGCAGAAGCGCTTCGTTTGGCTGCGGAAATTGTGACCGCGGCGCGAACACTCGCTCTGTTTCGCGGCCAGAGAGCGAACCAGCCGCTCGGTATTCTCGCTGGCGAGTTCATGGGGTACGAGCTGTCTGTCCGCGGACGCCAGTATGAATCAATCGCCCAGGAAGTTAATACTGAGCTCATCGGTCACCCAACCGTCTCGTCTGTCTTGAGTAACGTACTCGGATTTACTCTCAACGACGTCCGTGCTGTCCGCGAGGCATCAACGGCCTTAATGAACGAGCGCTTGTTTGGTGCCCGGGACAGAATTGGGGAAGCCAGCAAAGCCGGCGTACCGGCCGATCCGGAATCTTTCACGCGCGACATTAATCTCATGATGAATGAGTGCCGGTTGTTCGGCGCGGTTTCAGCTGCTGATGTTGCTGACCGTTCTGGGGTCGAGGAATCGACTGTGCGTGCAACTCTGGACTTCTTAAGCACCACCCGGCCGGTGGAAACCCACATCAATCCAGTCCTACGGTTCGTTGATGGTGAACTTCCGGCTCCGTGGGGATGCATCGCTGATGGCGATGAATACCTCCTTCTCAACGGTTTCCTGAGCGAAGATGAGTTGCGCCGGAATCTCGAACGTGGCCTCATCTCGGCTGCTGCCGAGAAAAAGAGCGGGGCCGCAAAACTGTGGCCGAAGTATGACAAACGGCGTGCTGTTTACTCCGAGTCGAAAGCTGCTGAACTACTTGGCAAGCTCTTACACGGGGCTAGACCGCACTGGGAAGGGCAGAAGTACATCGCTCCTGTTGATATCAGGGACACACGCAACCTGGGTCGTGAGGGCGACCGTACTGCTGTAGAGACTGACAAGTACGAGTCTGACATTTTGTTCCTGGTCGATGGAGTGGCTTTTTGCGTTGAGGTGAAAGCCGCGTCCATCACCGAGAAATCCCGCAGCGGCAACCCCCAGCGGTTAGCCAAGGATCTGCAGAAGACTCTCAAGGAGGGCAACGAGCAAGCCGATCGATTGACGCGCCTTATAAGCACAAACGGCGGCGTTTGGAGCGTCGAAGGCGAATGGCTCGACTTGTCGTCAGCCTCCGAGATTCACTCAATCGTCGTGATGCTCGACGACATGGGCCCCCTATCCCTGTCCATGAACGTGCTGGCGAACGAAGGCATCATCGAATCTGACGAAGTCCCGTGGATCGTCAGCATGCACGACTTGACCGTGATAAGCCGAACCGTCGATCGCCCTGCCCAATTCCTCGAATACCTGCGGCGTCGCAGAAGCCGCAGGCTCGCGACAATGGTCGATGGCGTGGACGAGTTGGACATGTTCATGTGGTTCCTCACAGGAGGAATGTACTTCGACCCTGACCCGCACGAGATAGCCCGGCACATACCAGTCGAGTCGCCTGTCAAGGCCTACGAAGTGCGCCGCTACGAAGCGCAGCCTCGTGTTCGACTAGGCACGCTTACTGACCCACTCGATGCATGGTTCTACTGGCAAGAAGGCCTTTCACGGACTGAGGCGGCAAAGCCAAGCAGGCGTGAGCAGCTGTGGGTTGAGCAGTACCTATCCGCCAGCGAAGCAGCCAAGACTTCTGGATGGCTGCGATTTGGCGCCGATTTGGTTGCCCTAAGCGAACGCGCCCAAGGAAATATTGGGAAGAATCTAAAGGAATTGAGGCGAGCAGCACGGGGTGGTGGCATTGAACGCAGCCTGACAACACACGGTGTCAGTCTCTACGGATCCTGGCTACTCACGATATCCGTCGCGCCGAAAGATGCGAGCACGCTCCACCTTGCCGAGTATACGGATGACAAGCAGTACCAGACGCACTCCAACAGAGCGATGTTGCTGCTCTATCAGCCTGACGGAACGCTAATCGGAACGCGCTACCGGGGCACGTCACAAGAACGAACCGCCGACCGCGACCAGGCCGTAGAAATCGCCCCGCTAAGAGATCTTAGAATGACCTTCACTCAACTACCTCCCAGTGCTCGGCGCAGCACAGTCCGCCTGCGTGGCGGGCGAGGAAAGAAGAAACGCAAGTAGCCGCCCAGCTAATGCGCGACCACCACCGCCAGATAGTTCATTGCGCGTTCAACCGCCGCGAAGCGGCTAACTAGCCAGCCAGCGAGCTGGAACAAACGGGGATGCTCTTTGGCGGACCAGGCGCAGCCGGCAGGACAAAGGCCTGATGATTGGCGAAACTCCGGCCAAATAGCGGTTGGCCGAAGTTCCGAAGTTAACACTGCAGGGTGAACCTTGAGATTGGCTGGGAACAACCCCGGTATCCGGCAACGCTATGGCGAACGGCCTCCTCAAGAGGTTCTGGGGCCGGGGGAGTGGTTGGGTTCATTCCAGTCTGGCGTGACGGAGGTACTGGTAGACGGTTTCCCTGCTGATGCCGTAGTCACGGGCGAGGACGACTTTCGGGATGCCGCTGCCGGCGCGCTGGACCAGTTCGGCGGCACGCTCCGGTGTCAGGGTTTTCTTCCGTCCCTTGTAGGCGCCGCGTTGCTGGGCGAGGGCGATGCCTTCGCGCTGGCGTTCCCTGATCAAGGACCTCTCGAATTCGGCGAATGCTCCCATGACCGAGAGCATGAGGTTGGCCATGGGGGAGTCCTCACCGGTGAAGACGAGCTGTTCTTTGAGGAACTCCACCCTCACTCCGCGCCTTGTGAGGCCCTGGACCAGGGCGCGCAGGTCATCGAGGTTTCGCGCAAGCCGGTCCATGCTGTGCACGACGACGGTGTCCCCCTCGCGGACGAAACGCAGCAGCTCGATCAGCTCCGGGCGCGCGGTGTCCCGGCCGGAGGCCTTGTCCGTGAACGTCCGGTCGAAAACCTGGCCTTCGAGCTGGCGCTGCTCATTCTGGTCGAGCGTGCTGACCCGCACGTACCCGATGCGCTGACCCTTCACGGCCGCCTCCCGTTCGTCGGTATGTGAGAACGAGTGTCAGCTCACGCGAGGACCACGTCAAGACCGGCCGGATCCGGTGGAAGCAGCGGCAACGCGAAGGTCGGGGTCCTGGTTCCAACTGCATCGAATGCGAAGCCTGATTGCCCCGAAAAACACTCCGCAGGGTGCGGGATCAGGATCCTGCAGATAGGCCGCAAATGATGCATCCGATGCAATAAGCAGGGTTCAGCCTTACATAAGATCCGTTATCGGCTTTTAAACAACGGGAGTAGAAGTAGCTGCGAGAACTCCCGTTCCTCAACGAAATCAGTGTTTTCGCAGGTCAGACCCTCGTTGTGGCGATGGGTGTGTTCGGACGCCGGAGCACGAATTTGCCCTTGGATCCCTTGCCGCTATAGGTTTCCTGCATCTAATGCATGTTTCCATGGTTTAGGGGTTGGAGTGAGTGGTGCCGTTCCGGGTTTTGTCCCGAGGATGCTGGTGGATCCGGACGTTGGGCTGTTCAGGGCCGACGAGCGGGTTTTTACGGCCATGCTGGATGGCTGGCGGGCGCAGATGCTGGCCCGTGGGCTCACGACGGACACCATCAAACAGCGCTGCCAGCTGCTGGAACGGTTCCAGGAGTTCACGGGTGAGTTTCCGTGGCAATGGCGTCCGGCAGACGTCGATGATTTCCTGGCCGGCCTGCGTTCCGGTGCGAAGCCGATCAGCCTGAAGACGCTGCGCTCTTATAGCAATGCCGTAGCGATGTTCTGCGCCTACCTGACGCATCCTGGCTACGGCTGGGGTGAGTTCTGCGAACGCACTTTCGGCGACATTCCGAGCCAGATCTGCTTTGAATGGAACACGCCCAGGCACACGACCGACGACGCGGTCCCGGCAGCGCGGCGGGCGTTCACCAAGGCGGAACTACAACGGATTTTTGACCATATCGACGATCTCGTCGACCGTGAATATGCTGCGGGAACCAAGCGGTGGCTGCCCCTGTTCCGCGACTCGGTGGCATTCAAAGTCTGTTATGCCTACGGGCTTCGCCGGCGCGAGATGACGATGCTGGATCTGGAGGACTTCGGCCCCAATCCCCACGTCACCGACTATGGCCGCTTCGGTGCCATCCAGGTGCGGTTCGCCAAAGGCACCGCAGGTTCCGGGCCCAGACGGCGCACTGTTCTGACCGTGCCGGAGTTCGATTGGGTCGTGGATCAGCTGAGGACGTGGACCTCCGGCGGGATGCGGGCCAATTTCCCAACAGCGGACCGGTCATCGGCGATGTGGCCCAGCGAGCGGGGCGCCCGGATGTCGCTTGGTTCTTTCGGGGATGCCTTCGCAGCTGCACGGGACGCTGTTGGATTGCCCAAAGAACTGGGGCTGCACTGCCTCCGGCATTCCTACGTGACCCACCTGATCGAAGCCGGCTATGACCCAGCATTCGTGCAGATTATCTGGGGCAGGAACCGGGGTGTCTTTGACGTGCAGCACGGGGCCCGTAACCGTGCAGTTCCGCGTGATGGAGGTGCTTATCTGAAGCTGTCCATCACACGGGATCGCGGGAGGGTTCATGCAGGTTCAACGAGTTTTGGTGTCCGGTTCGCCGCTTGAGTCGTGGACTGTGCTTGATGATCATGGTGTCGTTGAGCCGGTGGAGCGGTTTTTGGCTTACCTGACCGACGTCGAGAGGTCGCCGAACACGCTCAAGGCGTATGCGCATGATCTCAAGGATTGGTTCGTCTTTCTTCGCCACCGCGGCATTGATTGGCGCCAGGTGAGGCTGGAGAACGTCGGCGAGTTCGTCGCTTGGCTGCGGCTTCCGCCTGCCGGGCGCGCCGCTGACGTGACGCTGCTGCCATCGGCTTCCCATCACTGCGGGCCGGGCACGTTGAACCGCAAGCTCGCGGCCGTGAGCGGCTTTTACGTGTTCCACTCCCGTCACGGGGTCCCGCTGGGCGACCTTGTCACCGAGTTCGAAACGGTCCGGTACCGAAGAACGGGATGGAGACCGTTCCTTGCTCACCTTGCCGGGGACAGGCCGCAGCGGCGCAGGATCGTGAAGCTGCGTGAGCCGAAGAGGTTGCCCACGGTCCTGCCTGCGGCGACGGCTCAAGCAGTGCTGGATGCGTGCACGCGGCTGAGGGACCGGTTCCTGTTCGTCCTGCTCTGGGAGTCGGGAATCCGTATCGGCGAAGCACTCGGACTAAGGCATGAGGACATTGCAGTCGCCGAGGGCGAGCTGAC
>NZ_JBJURL010000174.1:0-1409 GCF_046097905.1 Pseudarthrobacter sp. NKDBFgelt
GTGAGAGTGTCCCTATGTTTTTCGTCAAGCTGCTGTTGGTGTTTGGGCTTGGTAGAGGCTGCCGTCGCGGAGCATGGCGTAGAGGGTGTCGCAGCGGCGTCGGGCGAGGGCGAGGAGTGCTTGGTTGTGGTGTTTGCCTTCGGCGCGTTTCCGATCGTAGTAGGCGCGTGAGAGCGGGTCTTTGAGGGCCGCGAACGCCGAGAGGTAAAGGGTGCGTTTGAGGACTTTGTTGCCTCTTCGGGAGGCGCGGTCGCCGCGGATGGAGGATCCGGAGCGCCAGGTGACCGGGGTCAGGCCTGCGTAGGAGGCCAGGTGCCCGGCGGTGGGGAAGTCTTTGCCGGCGACTTCGGTGAGGATCCGTGCTGCGGTCCTGATGCCGACCGCCGGCAAAGACATCAGGACCTGGTGAAGAGGGTGGGCCTCCACGAGGGCTCCGACCTGGGCATAGACCGTGGCGCGCCCCTCATGGATCCTGGCGAGCATGCCCGCCAGTTCGGGCAGGACGATGGTCGCGGCGTTCGTGCCCACCACGGTTACCGTTTGCTGGCCCAACGCGTTCATGATGTCTTCGGCGAGGCGGTCACCCATCCGGGGCGCGAGCTTGGTCAGCCGGTTCGCGATCCGGCGCCGTCCTGCGTGGCGGAGCGCTTCGGGCGTGGGCCAGGTCCGCAGCAGATCCAGGACCGCAGGATGGTCCAGCCGCGGGCCCAGGACACGCTCCAATGCAGGGTGGATCTGGGTCAGCAGCCCGCGGATCCGGTTCGAGGTCGCGGTGGCCTGTTTGGCCAGATCATCATCGAAACCGCACAGCATGGTCAACTCAGCGAGCTGGGCATCGGCGAGCTGGACCGAGCGCAGGGTATGCGGCATGGTCCGCGCGGCGTCGGCGATGATGAACGCATCGCGTGCATCCGTTTTTGCTTCCCCGGGGTGGAGGTCCGCGATCCGGCGCATGGCCAAACCCGGAAGGTACCCGACCAGGGTCCCGGCGGCCTGGGCCACGGCAACCGGAAGCGCACCGATCGTCGCGGGTTGATCGACCACGACAAGGATCCTGCCATGATGTTCAAGCTCCGCCAGGATTTCCCGGATCCTGGCCTCGTCGTTGGGCAGCGCCCGGTCCAGCAGCCTTTTCCCGGCCCGGTCCAGGGCAACGGCGTGATGCTCGCCCTTGCCAACATCCACACCAATGAACACTTCAACGTCGTCGTGGTTTCCGATCACCTGGCACCTCCAGTCGTAGTCCCTAACTCACGTACTGGCCCACCACGGTGTCAGGGCCCGGCACCCACGTTACGCACGACGTTCCACAACCGTCCTGCCCCTATCAGCGGTTTCCCCGGCACCTACCAGCCCCAGGTGACAACACTCTCAGGATCATCGATCAACAGAGGGTCGCAATCATGCCC
>NZ_JBJURL010000175.1:0-1254 GCF_046097905.1 Pseudarthrobacter sp. NKDBFgelt
CACCCGCGCCAACCACCGGCAAAGCTGAAGTCCGGTTTGGTGAATCATCCCGCTGTGCGCCAATGACGCCGGTCGGCGCCGTCGCAGTGTCTACCGGAGCCGTGATGGGGCCAGTGTCAGCGTCGAAGAGGAGCATTCCCGGGACGGCTGCGCGGGCTGCGCTGATGTCACCGTTGCGGATGGCCTCTGCTGCTTCGGCCAGCTTGATGGCGTTCTCCGGACGGTCCTTGGGGTCCTTGGCCAGCATGGACATCAGGAGGGCGCGAACCGGGGTGGGCAGTGATTCCGGCAGGGGCGGCGGAGCGTCATTGACCTGGGCGAGGGCAATCGCAATCTGGGATTCGCCGGAGAAGGGGCGGTGGCCGGTCAGGCACTCATAGCCGATGACACCCAGCGCGTAGATGTCCGACGAACCGGTGGCCGTCTGGCCCGTGGCCTGCTCGGGTGCCAGGTACTGCGCCGTGCCCATCACCTGGCCAGTCTGGGTGAGCGGCACCTGGTTGGCGAGGCGGGCAATGCCGAAGTCGGTGACTTTGACCCGTCCGTCAGGGGTGATCAGGAGGTTGCCTGGCTTCACGTCGCGGTGCACCAGGCCCTGCGCGTGCGCAACGGAGAGGGCGCGGGCGGTCTGCGCGATGATGGACAGCGTACGGTCCGGCGAGAGGACCTGCTCATGTTCGATGATGCTGCTCAGCGGCTGGCCGGGGACCAGCTCCATGACCAGGTAGGCGGAACCTTCCTCCTCGCCGTAGTCAAAGACGTTGGCGATGCCCACGTGGTTCAGGAGTGCTGTGTGGCGGGCCTCGGCACGGAAACGCTGAAGGAACCCGGGATCGCCCGTGTACTCCTCTTTCAGCACCTTGATCGCGACGATGCGGCCCAGGACGAGGTCTTTCGCCTTCCACACTTCACCCATGCCACCAATCGCGATCCGCGTGGTCAGCTGGAACCGCCCGCCGAGGGTGATTCCGGTTGTAGGCCTCACTTATTCAACACCGCCTCAAAAATTCTCTTCGCGTTCGGACTGGTTAGCTGTGCTCCGGTGGTGATGTCCACGCCTTCCATGACGATCGTGACACCCACCTGCGGGTTGTTTGCGGGGGCAAAGCCGGTGAACCAGGAGTTGTTCGCTCCGTTGCCCAGCTCGGCGGTTCCGGTCTTTCCTGCCACCTGGACGCCGGGAACAGCCGCCCGGTTGGCGATGCCCTCGCTGACCGCACTCACCATCCACTCCGTGATCTGGTTGGCGATGTC
>NZ_JBJURL010000176.1:0-1222 GCF_046097905.1 Pseudarthrobacter sp. NKDBFgelt
GTGAGCACCTTCAGGCCAATGCCCCGTTCGGTCAGGTCATGGACGATGTTGACCAAATGCCGCAGATCCCGGCCCAGGGGGGCGAGCCAGCGGGCCCTCCGCGGCGTGGTGACGAATCCGCCGTCGGAATCCAGTCCGGTCAGCCCCGCACCGAAGACGACGGCGGGCTGCGGGGTTCCAGGGTCCGGCAGCACCAGTGCGAGCATGCCCATCACGTCCGCCAGCGTGCCGACGGGCAGGAGAGTGGTCCGGGCGGAGCCTTCTCCCGCGTTCTCCACCACACCGTAGCCTGCCACGTTGACCTGCATCCGGTACCAGCCCAGCGGACGCCACAGCGGCGGCTGGGTGACCTTCAGGGCCTGGATCCGCCCGGGCGGAAGGGTCTGCGCCTGGGTGTCCAGCAGGCCGTAGCGGAGCCGGATGCCGTCCGGGGAGATCGCGGCGGTGAAGTTGTAGCCCTTGTTGAACAGTCCCCAGTAACTGGCTGCCAGGCCAAGGCCCGCAGGAATGAGGTAGAGGTAGAATGCCTGGCTGTCCGTGGCGGCTGCGAGCACCACGGAGGCAATGCCGCCCGCCACCACGAAGAAGCTCTGCTCGCTGAGCAGCAGGGAACCCACAAGGCGCTGCGGCGGCACGGACAGGACCTGGAATTCGGGCGCCTCGGGTGACGGCTGCTCCGGGTGGGCGGGGTCAACGGCCACGCCCGCGGCACGGGCCAGGATGGTGGCGCGGAGCTGCCGGGCGTCGTCGATTTTCAGGTAGGCCAGGCGCACCGCCGACTCTCCTGCGTCGGCCACCTCGAACTTGAGTTCGGCGAGGCCGAAGATCCGGGCCAGCAGGGGCTGCACGATGTCGATGGCCTGGACCCGGTCCAGCCTCGCCTGGCGCTGCTGCCGGAAAAGGAAACCCGTATTGACCCTGACGTAGCCGCCGGACACCTGGTACTTGGTGAAGTACCAGGTGAGGAGGAAGCCCAGCACCGAGACCAGCAGCACCGTGCCGCCGCCCGCCAGCAGCCAGGAAGCCCGGCCGGCGAGCTCTTCCTCGAAGACCGGCCTGCCCTGCAGCGAGCGTTCGAAGATGTCACGGCCGAAGAAGAAGGCTATGGCGGCCAGGGCCACCCAGCCACGGATAAAGGGCGACGCCGGGTGCACGCGCAGCCACTCGCCGTCGGACGCGCTGGCTGGCTGCGCGGTGGCTGGCTGCGCTGCAGCCGGGGTGC
>NZ_JBJURL010000177.1:0-1177 GCF_046097905.1 Pseudarthrobacter sp. NKDBFgelt
GCCTGATCGCCGAGTTCCGTTGGGATTTCGCGGACCGATCCGATCGCGGCGCGCGTGCGATCCCGCGCCGGATGATGCACAACCTCGAAGGCAAGGAGCTGCTCAAAAACGCCTTGGGGCTGGTCAATCTACGCTTCAGGGACGCCATCGCTGCCGTGGCTTTGAACGCGAACGATCGCCCTCATAAAGAGTCTGCTTGTGGCAGCAGGCTGGATGTCCGGTCGCGGCGCCGAGCGGCTGTCAGCAGGGACCTCACCTGACCGATTCCGTTGAAAAACTCGGCCGTTGAAGCGGGGCTCCGTCGCTGATTCACTCCGTCATGCGGGCGGAGGGCGGCGGCGATGATGGGTGAACGGCAGGTCGACCAGGCGGCGCTGTTTTACGAGTTCTCACTCGAGCGGCATGTGCCGCAGGATCATCTGCTGAGGGCGATCGACCGCTTCGTCGACCTGTCGGAAGTGCGCCGGGATCTGGCTCCGTTCTACAGCTCTATGGGGCGTCCCTCGATCGACCCGGAACTCCTGATCCGGATGCTGCTGGTGGGCTACTGCTCCGGAGTCCGGTCTGAGCGGCGACTGTGCGAGGAGGTTCACCTGAACCTCGCCTATCGCTGGTTCTGCCGGCTCGGCCTCGACGGCGCCGTGCCGGACCATTCGACCTTCTCGAAGAACCGCCACGGCCGCTTCCGCGACAGCGACCTGCTGCGCAAGCTGTTCGAGACGGTGGTTGGCCGCTGCATGACGGAAGGGCTTGTTGGCGGCGAGGGCTTTGCGGTCGACGCCAGCCTGATCCGAGCCGACGCCAACCGGCGCCGCTCGGCGGACGGCGCGGACGAGGTCGACTGGGAGGAGTTGGCAGCTTCCCGCCGTTCTGTTCGCGAGTACCTCGACACGCTTGACGATGCGGCTTGGGGCGCGGCGAGCCCGACGACGCCGAAGTTCGTTTCGCGGTCGGATCCGGCTGCGCAGTGGACCGGCGCGCACAAGGGCCACGCCTTCTTCGCCTACGCGACCAACTACCTGATCGACCTCGACCACGCGGTGATCGTCGATGTCGAGGCCACGCGAGCGATCAGGCAGGCGGAGGTCGGCGCGGCGCGAACGATGATCGACCGGACCCAGGAGCGCTTCGGGCTCTGGCCCGAGCGGCTGGCAGCCGACAGCGCCTATGGTGCGGC
>NZ_JBJURL010000178.1:0-1158 GCF_046097905.1 Pseudarthrobacter sp. NKDBFgelt
GCGGCGTAGACCTTGCGGTAGTCGTGGCCGCCGCGTTTGAGGTTCCAGATCTGGTCATCGGTGAGGTCCGCGACGAGGTCTTTGGTGCGGGGGTCTTTGCCGAAGAAGTGTTCGCGGACGAACCCGCCGGATTCTGCCTTGTAGGTCTGGTAGTCCCCGTCGGGGGTTTCGTTCATGATCTTCACCAGCGACCCGTCGGTGTCCTTGGTGAGCAGGTCATCCCATTCCCGGCCCCAGACGACCTTGATGACGTTCCAGCCCGCGCCGCGGAAGAACGCTTCGAGTTCCTGCATGATCTTGCCGTTGCCCCGCACGGGCCCGTCCAGGCGCTGGAGGTTGCAGTTGATCACGAAGTTCAGGTTGTCCAGGTTCTCGTTCGCGGCGAGCTGGAGCAGGCCGCGGGATTCGGGCTCGTCCATTTCCCCGTCGCCCAGGAACGCCCAGACCTGCTGGTCCGAGGTGTCTTTCAGGCCGCGGTTGTGCAGGTACCGGTTGGACTGGGCCTGGTAGATCGCGTTCATCGGCCCGATGCCCATGGACACGGTGGGGAATTCCCAGAACCCGGGCATCAGCCGCGGGTGCGGGTAGGAGGACAGGGCGTGGCCTTCCTTGGACTTTTCCTGCCGGAACCCGTCCAGGTCCTCCTCCGAGAGCCGGCCTTCCATGAACGCCCGGGCGTACATGCCGGGGGAGGCGTGGCCCTGGAAGAAGACCTGGTCACCGCCGCCGGGGTGGTCCTTGCCGCGGAAGAAGTGGTTGAAACCCACCTCGTACAGGGTCGCGGCCCCGGCATAGGTGGAGATATGCCCGCCCACGCCGATGTTCGCCCGCTGCGCCCGGTGCACCATCACCGCGGCGTTCCACCGCATGTACGCCCGGTACCGGCGCTCGTATTCCTCGTTGCCCGGGAACTCCGCTTCCTGGTCCACCGGGATCGTGTTCACGTAATCGGTGGTGGTCACCATCGGCACCCCGACGCTCTGCGCGCCCGCACGCTGCAGCAGGCTCCGCATGATGAATTGGGCACGCTCAGTGCCCTGTTCCCTGATCAAGGAATCCAGGGACTCAACCCACTCGGCAGTCTCTTCCGGATCACGATCAGGCAGCTGGTTAGTCAACCCGCTGAGGATATGGGAGGTATCTTCTCCTGCAGCCACG
>NZ_JBJURL010000179.1:0-1130 GCF_046097905.1 Pseudarthrobacter sp. NKDBFgelt
TGGGAGTCGGGAATCCGTATCGGCGAAGCACTCGGACTAAGGCATGAGGACATTGCAGTCGCCGAGGGCGAGCTGACGATCCGCCGTCGGGTGAACGCCAACCGTGCCCGGGCGAAGTCCGTTTCGCCGCGCACGATACCGATCGGCGCGGACGTCGTGCGGCTCTACGGCGACTACCTTCACGAGGAATACGGAGATCTGGACAGCGACTACGTGTTCGTGAATCTGTGGGCGGGCCCCCGCGGCCGCCCGATGGGCTACGCGGCAGTCTATGACCTGGTGAAGCGGCTGCGCCGGGACACTGGAGTGGATTTTGACCCGCACTGGTTCCGCCACACCTATGCCACCCGCTTGCTACGAGCCGGGACACCCATCGAAGTGATCAGCAGCCTGCTTGGCCACGCATCGGTCGCAACCACCATCGACGTCTACGGCCACCTCACCGTTGAGGACGCCCGCCGCGCCCTCGAAAAGGCAGGGCTGCTGACCGGAAAAGAGGTCACCTGGTGAGCTCCCTCGCACTGAATGAAAACGAGGACGGTTGCGGTCTGTTGGCTAAACTCATGGCCACCGTCCGGCCCGAATTCAGACCCGAAATCGTGATCCCGGCCCCAGGCTCCCTCGTCTTCAACACCGAGCCCTGCCGGATCGACGAGTGTGAACGGCAACGTACGGTGAAAGGGTTCTGCAAAAGCCACTACAAGCGCTGGCTGGACCAAGGACGCCCCGAATGGGAGTCATTCCTCGCCAGCCCCGGCCCATTACCCGTAGGCGACGGCCCCTTGGCGGCATGCACCGTCACCTGGTGCCGCTTCGGTTCGGCCAGACGCGGCCTCTGCGTCAGCCATCACGGGTTCTTCAGTCGTTCCAGCGAGACCGACGTGATTAAGTGGCTCGCTACCCTCTCACCCGAGCCGGTCATCGAGCGGCCCGAATGCAGGCTCGCGTTCTGCGACCTCTGGGCCCAAGGCAACTCGCCGTTGTGTCTGAACCACAAGTCCCGCTGGCACGCCATTGGCGCACCGGATATCGACGAGTTCGTCGCCCGGTGCGAAAGCGTGGGCCTGGACCGGTTCGATTTCCGATGCCTGGCAGATCGTCCCCAGCTGCGGCTTGAGCTCCAGCACGCC
>NZ_JBJURL010000180.1:0-1058 GCF_046097905.1 Pseudarthrobacter sp. NKDBFgelt
CGAGATCGCCAAGATCCACCTCGCCGCCGCCCTCCAGGTTTCCGTGGCGTGACTCCAGGGACACGACATGCGGATGGCTGCGAAGGTCGCCCAGTCCGACCGGGACCGGCCGATGCCCGCCCTGATCCGCTGGGAGGAGCTGCCGGAGGGTGCGGCCGCCGTCGTCGTCGGCTGGGGCGGGGAACTCGGCCAGCTGATCCGCGCCCAGCGCTACTGGGTGGTCGCGGCCGCCGGCCTGACCCGGGCCGAGGTGCGCCGGCACGAGTACGACGAGACGATCGTCTCCCACGACCGGGATGCGCTCGAGACCGGCCTGGCCCAGGACCCCTCCGACCACGCCCTGCTCGAGCCCGGACAGACCTACGACGTCACCGTGAGCTGGACGTACGACGTCGAGACCGGGGACTCAGTGCCGACGCGGACGCCGTCCTTCGCCGACGAGCACACGCAGACCTTCCGGTTCGCGACCGCCCCGGCGTCCGAGGTCCCCACCGACCTGGGGCCGTGGCTGCTCGACACCAACCCGGGCATGGGCGATGCCGGCGTGTTCTGCCGGGAGCCGCTGCGGGTCACCCTCGCCACCCAGAACGTGCTCCGGCTGTTCGATGCCTACCACCACCGGCTCGAGGTGACCGTGCTCGCCGCCTCCGGCCACCACCCCGCCCCGCCCGGCGGGGGAGCCCCCGGTCAGCCGCTCGTGCTGCCGGTCGAAGCGGTGCTCGCTGCCGGGTCGGTGCTGCAGCCCAAGGCCAACGCCGTCGTGCTCACGCCGTGGGACCGCGCCGTCGGCGAGCTCGTGGACGCCCTCAAGTGCATCGAGGCCGAGCACGTCACCCGGGAGGTGGAGGAGATCGTCCTGGCATACGAGCTCGAGCCGCTGACCGACTACCTCCTCGACATCCACGCGGTGCCGGCCGGCGGCGCCGGGCCGCGGAAGCGGGTGCACCGGGCGAACTTCACGACCTCGCGCTTCGACGACCCCGACCATCTGGCCTCGTGGATCGCACCGGCGTCGCGGACCACGCGGTGGTCGATCGAAGCCGGTGCGATCCACGAGG
>NZ_JBJURL010000181.1:0-1037 GCF_046097905.1 Pseudarthrobacter sp. NKDBFgelt
TTAGGTGTTTTTGACGTTGGAGGTGGCGTCGGTGGTGCGGTCTTTGACGTCGGTGGCGGCGTGTTGGCCTTCGGCTTTGACGTTCTGGGCGGCGTCGGTGGCGGTGGCCTTGACGTTTTCCATGGCTTCCTGGGCGGGTTCCTTGAGGTCCTGGACCATGTCCTTGGCGGCGTCGGTGACCTGGGTGGCCAGGGGCTGGGCGGCGGTTTTGAGCTGGTCCGCGGCCTCGCGTTCCTTTTGGCTGGCCGGGATCAGGGAGGAGATCAGCATGCCGGCGCCGAACGCGATCAGGCCCGCGGCCAGGGGGTTGCCCTGGGTTTTGGCTTTGACCTGGTCCGGTGCGTTGGAGATCGCGGTTCCGGCGTCGCCGAGCTTGGCTGCGGCGGTGTCTTTGGCCCCGTGCAGGGTGTCCCCGGTGGAGTGCAGTGCGTTGCCGGTGTGCCCGGCGCCGGTGTGCATGGTGTCCTGGACACGGGTGGTGGTGTGGTCTGCTGCGCCCATGATTTTCTCCTTGACCCCGCTTACGGCGTCTTTTACCTTGTCGGTCTGGCGGTTCACGATGTTGGACGGGGTGACCTTGTCGGCCACGGCGTCGACGTTGGTGCCCAGGCGTGCGCGGGTGGCTTCTATGTCTGAACGGATTGCGTCCGGGTTATCGCTCATCGGTTTACCTCACCTGGTTTTAGGGTTGGGGGTATTTCGGACAGGGTTTCCCCGGTCTGGGGCAGGCCTTTGACCTGTTTGAGTTCCTTGCGGCCGATCGAGGCCAGGACCGCGGCGATGATGCCCCAGATCACGGCGACGATCAGGGCGGCCCAGCCCAGCGGCATCAGGGCGCCCAGGGCGAACATCAGGCCCAGGGACAGGAAGACCAGGACGAAGTGTCCTGCCACCCCTGCCCCGGCGAGCATGCCCGAGCCCTTGCCGGCCTTCGTGGCCGACTGCTTCAGTTCGGCCTTGGCCAGCTCGACTTCCTGGCGCATCAGCGTGGACAGGTCACGGGTCACATCCCCGAGCAGCTCACCCAGCGAGGCGTT
>NZ_JBJURL010000018.1:0-53190 GCF_046097905.1 Pseudarthrobacter sp. NKDBFgelt
CAAACCGGTCCTTGACCTGCTGTTCGGTCATTCCCAGAATAGCCCCGTTCAGGAAGACATTGTCCCGGCCGGAAAGGTCCGGGTGGAAGCCTGCCCCGACCTCAATGAGGCCGGCTACTCTCCCCCTCGTCTTCACCGATCCCGTATCCGGCAGCATGACACCCGAGATGTGTTTCAGCAATGTAGACTTCCCGGATCCATTCAACCCCAGGAGTGCCACAGTTTCACCGGTCTTGATCTCGACAGTGACGTTCTTCAGGGCATGGAACTTCTCCGAAAGGTCGCCCTTACGGCCTTTCACCAGCCACACCACGGCTTCCTTAATGGAGCGGGTGTGGCGCAGCACGAATTGCTTGCTGATATCCGTGACTTCGATTGCATTGACCACTTACAGCTCCTGCGCGAAACGGCCCTCGAGGCGCCGAAAGGTGAATTGGCCCAACGTAACTACTGCCAGTGCGACCGCGAGGCCAACTGGCAGCCACAGGCTAAAGAGATCAGGGGGCATCGCAGCCGTGCCGTCCGTCGTGGGGAACCAGAAGGCGTAGTGGAACAATTCGACCCCGATGGTGATCGGATTGGCTTGGTAAACGGCGAACCATCCTGGGCCCAACTTCTCGTGCACCATGGTCCAGGCGTACATAACGGGCGAGGCCCAGGTAGCCACCATCAACAACATGTCCACGAGGTTTTCAGAGTCGCGGAAGTAGACGTTGGCGGCTCCGAAGAGCAGCCCCAAGCCCGTAGCGAGCAGCCCTACGATGAGAAATCCGGCCACAGCAGCAAGCAACTGAACGAAGTTGGGTTTCCATCCGGCGATGACGCAGCCGGCTACGAGCACCACCAACTGCGGGAAAAAGTGGACTGCCGACACCCATACGGAAGCCACAGGAAAGAGTTCCCGCGGCAGGTAGATCTTCTTGATCAGGTTCCCGTTGTTGACGATCGACCGTGCAGCGTTACCCAGAGCTTCAGAGAAGAAATTGATCAGAACTATGCCGGAGAAAAGGTAAACGGCGTAGTTGGCCAGCCCGTCGGGATTTCTTGGGCTGCGCTCCAGCCCTAGAAAAACGCCCAGGGCCACGTAGAAAACGACGAATTGCACTCCAGGCTTGACGTACGACCACAACAGCCCGAGAACGGAGCCGCGGTAGCGGACCTTGAGTTCCTTGCGCACCAACAGCTTAAGAAGGAAGCTCGACTGCTTTATGTCGCGCAGACCGCTCCCCAGCCCAGGCGTGGTCAGTTCGCTTGGAGAAATTGCGCTCACTTGATCTCGTTCTGGGTGTGCTGCTCGAACGTCTTCCTCCAGGACTCAATGGAGGTGAGGTCGTGCAGGGCAGCCTTGTATTTCTTGCTGAGTGCGGGCCACTCCTTGAGGAGGGCAGCGTGAACCCGAGCGCTTTCCGCCAACATTTTCCGGAGCTGCTGTGGATCGCGCCGGTACCAGGACGCACCGGTTCCTTCGGCGTTCGAGACGACGGCACTGTCGTACTGTGCCATGCGCCACCAACGGTTGTCCTGGTGGGCAACCGTGGTTTGGGGCCGTTCGGCAGTGCTGCCTTTGACAGGGCTTGCCAACTGCCGGACAACGGTCTTGGCTGCCCACGGCAACAACGTGATCTTTGACGGCTGCGAAGGTCCATGACCGCGGCGGGGCGGCTTGTCCATCTTTGGCGAGGGAAAGTCCTCCGGATCCGGACGGAAGACAGAGTCCGAGTGTCCTGACATCATCTCGCGGATCTTGGGCAGTTTTGTGTCAAGCAGGTCCGGCAGCGCCGACGGGCCCCTAAGGACGTCTTCCAGCGCCCATTGACGTCCCTCTGCTGTTGCGTATTGCATCGACACCAGATGCTTTACGTCGGCGTACTGGGATTCCTTGATCACACGGCCGCCAAATTCGTAGGGGCTGTGCAGGAGAGCCGCCACCACCCGGTTCCTGGCATGGAAGTACGCCTGCCAGCCGACAAGGTCGTCCTTGTCAATCCAGGAAACATGCCATACGGCGGAGCCGGGAAGCGAAACAGTCGGATAACCGTGGGCCTTGGCCCGCAGGCCGTATTCAGAGTCGTCCCATTTGATGAACAGCGGAAGCGAAAGTCCTATCTCCCGGATCACCTGGGTGGGGATCAGGCACATCCACCAGCCGTTGTAATCTACATCGCAGCGGCGGTGCAGCCAGGACGTTTGACGCAAATTCGAGGACATGAAGTCGTGACCCAGAATCATGTCCTCGCTGGGCAGGGACGGCTGGAACCTATACGGGTTCACAATCTCCCCGAAGGTGTGCAGCACAGTTCGGTTGTACAGGTCAAACATGTGGCCGCCCACGAGGGTGGGCGTCTTGCAGCGATCGGCGAAGGTCAGGAGTCGAATGATGCTTTCAGGTTCCACGACGACGTCATCGTCCATGAGCAGGACGTAGTCGCTGCCGTTTTCCACCGCTTCAAACATCCCCCGGGCGAACCCGCCGGACCCGCCGAGGTTGGTTTGGTTGATAATGCGCAGTTTCCCGTTCAGCGACTTTTTGACGTCGTCGAAGCCTTCTGCCTCGGAAAGCTTCTGGGTGCCTTGATCGACGATGAGGATCTCTTGAACATGCTCGAGCGCTACCTCGCTCTCGGCAAGCAGGCGGAGATTGTTCAGGCAAAAGTCAGTCTTGTTAAGAGTGGTGATCTGAAGAGTGACAGATCCTGGTTTGCTCTCCGCAGCGGGCCCCTGCCACTCGGCGTCGAGCATAATGAGCGGCTCCGTGCCGGCGAGAAGGTCAAACCAGTACCAGCCGCCGTCACCGAAGGGCGCGAGGGAAAGCTCGAAGTGGTTGTCTGCAATCCCCTCGACACGGCGCGTGTCCACGCGCTGCAGAGAGCCCCGGGCATTGGACTTATACACGATGACTGAACCCGTGCCTTGAGTCCGGACCTGGAGTCGAATCTTGTCCACGGTCGTCCAGCGCCGCCAGTAGCTGGCGGGGAATGCATTGAAGTAGCTGCCAAACGATACCCGCTCGCCTGCACGCACGGACGTCGAATGCCGGGAAAGGAAGTCCTCAACGTGGGCTTCCTTTGTCGGGCTGCTAATAGTCCGGGCACTCGCAGGCTTACCGTCCCGGTCACCCACGGTGGGCAGCTGAATGCCGGTGGCAGTCCCCATATCCATGTAGAGGGGGACCGTGTCCATCTGGCTTGCACTCGGGAGTATCACCCGCTGCAGTGTGTCCCATCGTTCAGAGGCAACCCTGTCCGCAGCAGCCGTCGTGTTCTTTGGGCTTTTGGTTGAAACACTCATGCGTCCACGCCTCCGCTTTCGAGCTCTGCGCCGCTTTCATAATGCGGCCGGATCTTGTTGTCGAACATGCTTAGCGCCGATCCGATGGCCATGTGCATGTCCAGGTACTTGTAGGTGCCAAGCCGGCCGCCAAACAGGACGTCTTTCTCTGCGGCAGCGAGGTCGCGGTACTTGAGTAGGCGCTCCCTGTCGGCGGAGGTGTTGACTGGGTAGTACGGCTCGTCGCCCTTTTCGGCGAAGCGTGAGAACTCACGCATGATGACGGTCTTTTCCGTCTGGTAGTCGCGCTCCGGGTGGAAGTGGCGGGGCTCGATAACCCGGGTGTAGGGGACGTCGTCGTCGTTGTAATTCACCACTGACGTGCCCTGGAAGTCCTCGATATCGAGGACTTCCTCCTCGAAGTCAATGGTGCGCCACGAGAGGTCGCCCTCGGCGTAGTCGAAGTAGCGGTCAACCGGCCCGGTGTACACGACGGGGATGTTGCCGACAACCTTGTTCTTGCTGTACTCGTGCGACTCGTCAAAGAAATCGGTATTCAGCCGCACGTCGATGTTCGGGTGTTCTGCCATCTTTTCGATCCAGGCCGTGTAGCCGTTCGTGGGGAGGCCCTCGTACTTGTCGTTGAAGTACCGGTTGTCGTAGTTGTAACGCACAGGCAGCCGGGAGATGATGCCGGCGGGCAGGTCCTTGGGATCCGTCTGCCACTGCTTGCCGGTGTAGTGCTTGATGAACGCTTCATACAAAGGCCGCCCGATGAGCTGGATTCCCTTGTCGTTGAGGTTCTGGGGATCAGTTCCAGCAAGTTCGCCGGCTTGTTCCTGAATGAGCTCCCTCGCCTGGCCGGGGGTGAGGTTGGCGCGAAAGAACTGATTGATGGTGGCCAGGTTGATCGGCAGGGAGTAGACCTCGCCCTTATGCACGCCGTACACCTTGTGGACGTAGTTCGTGAAGGTGGTGAACCGGTTGACGTACTCCCACACGCGCTCGTTGGACGTGTGGAACAAGTGTGCACCGTACCGGTGCACCTCGATGCCGGTCTGCTCTTCCTTCTCGCTGTATGCATTGCCGCCGATGTGGTGGCGGCGGTCGATGACGACGACCTTCAAGCCGAGCTCGGTAGCGGCCTGTTCTGCGATTGTCAGGCCAAAAAAGCCGGACCCTACAATGACGAGGTCAGCGGTCACAAAATCTCCTGGTTTGAATGCGGGCAGCGCAATGGTGCGCATTGTCTGCTGCTCTAGCCTACCCGAGTGATTGTGGCGCCCGTCGAATCGGCTGGGCACCTGGTCTATGGCGCCACCCTATACTTACGACCCCGGCAGTGGAGTAACGGCCGAGCGAAGCCCTCGAAGCAGACGTGCAACTGCGGCGACAGGATGGCCCGGCAGAACGACGTCGGCGAGGACCTGCGGATAAAGCGTCAGGGCCTCCTGCCGCTTCTGCTCCATCCGTGAGTTCAAGTGCGCGGCAAAGGTGCTGGGGGCGGCTCTGGGGCTACAAGAGCCGGCAGCGATTGCTTCCTGGCTCCCGGTAGAAGACCAGCCGGTACCCAGATTCATCAGCGAACCATGTTTGACGTCGTAGTAGCCTTCTTTAACGCTGGCTGCCGTGCCGAGGTTACCGGCAGCGGCCGCCATGAAGTGCAGGTGGAACCGTGTGGTCAGCCAGGTCTGGTTCTGTTTCAGAGGTAGCCCGTCACGCCAAACCGAGATAAAAGGGATGAAGTCCTCCGGCCTGATGAGGTCCTTGAGTGCATCGAACCCCGGCCTGTCCACCCCCGGAATTGCCTCAACATACTGGACAGTTTTCCCTTCGGCGAGTGCTGCCTGCACCACCTCACGCGCACGACCGAACACCTGCGCACTCTCCGCTTCTGACTGCAGGTCACTCTGGAGGCACACCACCAGATCCGCTCCGCCACGCGCGAAGCCCCTCTGCAGTTCGTGCCCGGCCGCCAGGAACGCATCGTCAAGACCCAATGGGAGCCCAAGGACTGAAGCGGACGGTTCATCGCGGACCGTCACATGATCGAAGCCGCGCAGCATGTCGATGAGGTCATGCCCGTCTCCGTCCTCCGTTCCAGCGAGAACAGGAATCACTGACAGTCCAGTGGCATATAGCTTCGCACCAGTCAGCGACCGGATAGCGTCCGCCGCGGCAACGACACCAGCATTGGCTGGCCAGAGATTGTTAAGGTAGCCGCCACCAAGAACGTGAATACTCTCCATTGACCGGATGCGGTCGATGCCGAGATCGTATGATGGAGAACCGAAGTGCCGCATCAGGTGGGCCACCTTGTCCATCACAATCACCGGATCAGTGGAGTCAGCTTCCCAGCAAGCCCGCCAAAGTGTGTTGGTGGTGCGCAGTCGAGGGTGCAGTCCAAGGAACAGTTCGGTGGCAAGGCCTGGATTCGGACAGTCCAGCCACACGTCGGTCTCAGGCCGGGTCTCCGCCAAGTACCTCAACCATCCTGCGGCAATTAGCTCATCACCGTAATTTGGGTGGCCGGCGGGTGAAATCAGATAGATAGACACGATTCCCTAGCCTAGCAAGCTCCTACTCCTCCCCTTCCGTACGCTTAGTAACTACTCAAGTCCAAGCCGTCGAACCGGGTTTACAGAGGGGGTTGAACTCAAGACGGCGATGACGGCAGTTAGTGCTCAGCTGCAGCCCCGCCGGTCTCACCACCGCCCAAGAGTGGGTCGACTGACCGGTTCATTGTGAAGTTCGGGTCGCTACAGTACCAAGATCAGCAATGGATGGACCGAAGATGACGGCGCCAGCGCCTACCGCGCCACCCTGGTTGTATCAAGGGACGTAGCGGCTGCCTTCGTTTACCGCATCGCGGTCAGCCCGGCCAGCAGCCTGCATTTAGTTCCCCCCTTACTGATGTAGCCACCAGCCACTCGTTCTATAAGTAGTTGCTTGGCTCGCCCTAAGCGGCATGAGCAACGGATGGACGGAAGCGGATAAAAGCAGGACGTACCGGCCAGCCATCGCGGTTTCCAGGATGTAATGGCAGCATTCACTTACAGATTCGCCACCACGTCATCGAGACCCTGATAAGCCGAGCCGAGAGTCCATAGACACAGGAAACGTCGTGTCGCCGTCCGCCTCTTGAACAGGCAGCGGCGAGCCCGGACTGGGAGGGCAATTAACATGGGTTGTCCACATAGGGGATTTAAGGGATGACCGGCAGGTATCACCTCTGGCTACCGTAAGTGCAAAGGCACCAAAGGATCTGCACCCATGACGCTTCACTGCACCCTGGTCCGAGGCCCGCAGTCGCCGCAGCCCGGACCGCCCCTGGAACTCACTGTCGCGGCCCCTCCCGGCACGTCCGGTGCGCGGATCCACGCTGAGCTTGTCAGGACGTTCGGCACGGGAGCTGTCTTTGTTGGCGGGGAGGACCTGTGCTCCCTGAGCCTCGGAACGGCGCCCCTGGTCCCGGGCGCCGTGCTGGTAGACGGCGGAAGCCAGCCCGCTGGCCGGAGGTCCCGGCGGCGGCCCGACTCCGATCCCGCGGCCCCCATCGCTTTGGCTGTTCACAGCGGCGCCGGAGCCGGCACCCTGATCCCCCTGCAGCGCGGCACGTACACCATCGGCAGAAGCAATACGCGCATCGTGATCCCGGACCCTGAACTTTCCCGGGAACATGCCCGCCTGGTGGTCACCGAAAAGGACATCATGATCGTCGATCTGGGCAGTGCCAACGGCACGTACATCGACGGCGAGCGGGTCCGCCAGGCACTGATTTCCACGGTTTCCTCCATCCGCTGCGGCAGTTCGATGATGTCCCTGGTCTTTCTGGATGCCCCGGACAAAGCACTTGCCGACGCCGGCACTTCAGTCCAGGATCCCCTCACCGTTACGGGCCATTCGGAGTCCGGCAACCGTGGGATCCTTTTGCTTACTGCCGTGCTCCCCCTGGCCGTCGGCGTCGGACTCGCCGTCCTCACGGGCATGTGGATGTTCCTTGCTTTCGCTGCGGTTTCGGCAGTATCTGTGCTTATCCCGCTGACCTCCGGGCGCCGCCAGCGGCGGGAATTCACCAAAAGGATCGGCGCCGCGGTCAAGGAGGACCGGAAGCGGCGGAAGCGCGCCGGTCCGTCACTGGCGCTGCTGGTGCTTGCTGCGGCCCACGCCCAGGTTGCGCCTTCTACAGCACGCGCGGAGGGCAGGATGTGGCTGCGGCTGGGACTGGCTCCCCAAACTGCCAACCTGAAGATTGAATCAGGGAGCGCTCAGCACGCCATTCCGTCCGTCGGCGAAGTGCCCGTGATGTTGAACCCGGGGAATAGCCCCACCACCTTGCGGGGACCGCGCACCATGCTGGACGGAATGCTGCGATCACTCGTCATGCAACTGGCCGGGTATCCAGGAGGCTGCAGGACACGCATGGTGATCTGCGGCCGTCCAGTAAGCCTTCCCCTGCCTGCCCGTTTTCTCCATAGTGTGACTTTCGCCGTGTCCCGGCAGGCGTGCCTGCGCGCGATCACCGACGGTTTTACTCGTGACTTTGACCATGGCATCCTCCTGCTCACGGCCTCCCTGGGCAAGGATGCCGCAGGGCTGCGCGAAACGGCGGCTCAGCAGAACTGGCAAGTGCTCGAGTTTTCTGCGGCTGACAGCCCACCCGGCGTCTCCGACATAAAACTGACCGAGGGGCAATCACGCCTGCGGGAACCGGGCAGGGAGGTTACGTTCGTCCCGGACCTGGCACCTTATGACGCGTTCAGCAGCTACTGCAGACAACTGGCAGCTTTCCCGGGACTGCTTAACCGCGCGGAGAACTCAGTTCCCTCCGCCTGCACCCTTGACGACCTGCTCCCGCCTTCCCCCGCCCACACTGCTGCCCGCTGGAACTCGCCTGCCAGCGCAGGAACCCTGGCAGTCCCCCTGGGCATGCAGGCAGCGGGCCCCCTGGTCCTGGACCTGCAAACCGACGGTCCGCACCTGCTGGTTGCAGGGACAACGGGCTCAGGCAAATCGGAGCTGCTCCGCACTCTGGTGCTGGCACTGGCCCTCACCCATCCGCCGGACCGGGTCAATTTCCTCTTTGTCGATTTCAAAGGCGGTGCAGGTCTCGGCCCCCTGGCCGGACTGGTCCACTGCGTCGGCGTCCTGACCGATTTGTCGGCCCATGAGCTCGAACGGACGCTCACCTCGCTCAAGGCTGAAATCAGGCTCCGTGAGCAAGCCCTCGCCGCGGCACAGGTTCCGGACCTTGCCTCCTACCGGGAAACACCAGCATCCCGGGATCGACCACTTCCCCACTTGGTCATCGTCATCGACGAGTTCCGCATGCTCGTGGACGACGCACCCGAAGCGCTCCGCGAACTGATGCGCATCGCCTCCATCGGCCGCTCGCTTGGCCTGCACCTGGTCATGGCCACCCAGCGGCCGCAGGGCGCACTGACCGCCGATATCCGGGCAAACGTCACCTCCAGCATCGCGCTCCGCGTCCAATCCGACCTGGAGTCCCACGACATCCTCAACACAAAGGCCGCTGCCGGAATAAGCCTCAGCACGCCCGGCCGTGCCTTCATTGCCAGGGGTACGGAGCCGCCCCTGGAATTTCAATCTGCGTCCACCGGGATACCCACCCCGGACAGTGACGTGGATGAAGTCAAGGTTCAGCTCACCACTGATTTCCTCTTGGCCCGCGACCAAGACAACCCTGCAGGAACAGACGCCTCGGGCCGGACCCCGGCACAGGCAGCAGCCCCTCTCGTTGCGATGGTTCGGGATCTTTGGGCGTCGCAGGCAGGATCTGCACCCCGGCTTCCGGTAGCCCCTCCGCTGCCGCTCAAGGCCGCCCGGCCCGACAAATGTCCGGCTGTGGCGCTCCCGGAACCCGGCGGGACACAAGGGAAGGCCGTTGCTTTGGGCCTGCTCGATGTGCCCCACCAGCAGGAAATCAGATCGCTGGTCTGGAACCCGTCAAAAGACGGCCATCTTGCTTTGATAGGAAGTCCGGTATCAGGAGCATCCGAAGCTCTCGAGCTGGCAGTCCACGACGTGGCAGAACATGAGGACGAAACACACTGCTACTTCCTGGACGCGGCCGCGGTCTTCAATGGGCTGGCGGTGCACCCTCGGACCGGAGCCCACACCGGGCTGCATGAGCTGCGGCGCGGCGTCCGCGTTCTGGAACGGCTGGGCCGGGAAATGGCCGCCCGGCTGAGCCGGACTGACCACGGGGGCGTTCCGCTGCTTCTCGCCATCTCCGGATGGGGTTCCTGGGTCTCGGCTTTTCGGGCCGGCCCGTTGGCCTGGGCCGAGGAACTGGTGCTGGATCTTGTCCGCGACGGCACCAGGGCGGGTATCACCGTCATCATTTCCGGGGAGCGGGAACTCGTCACCGCCAGGTTCTGCGGGTCCCTGCCCAACCGCATCTATTTCCCCACCGGTTCAAATGAGGACAGCAGGATAGCCTGGCCAAGGATGCCGTCCACGGCCGCGGTCAAGGGCCGGGGAGTAGCGTTTGGTTCCATCGCCTGCGGCACCGCGTCCGTGTGCCAACTTTACGAACCCGCTCCTGACGTTTCCGGGCCCCCCGGCGCCGGCAGCAAGGCGACGCAGCAGTCCGGGAAGCGGCCGTTCCGCATTGAACCGCTGCCCGCCCTGGTAACAGCCGCGGAGGTCAGGGCGGCAGTGGAACGAATGGAGGATCCGGGAGCGGAATCGGACCCGGGACAGTCTTCGTTCATGAATGCAGTCACGCATGAAGCGGGGACCGGGACAGTCGACGCCGGGGAGGCCGGGACGGATGTTCCGGAAGGCTTATCGGCGCCCGGCGTGGTTCGGGTTCCACCGCGCCGGGAGACCTGTCCTTCCACGCCGCGGAACGTGCTTTTCGGCGTCGGTGGCGACGAACTGGACCCCGTCTTTGTGCATGTCCCGCCAGGCGGCACCTTCGCCGTCCTGGGGGGACCAGGGTCCGGGAAAACGAACTTCCTGCAGGCCCTGCAGACGCTGAATCCCGATGAGGACCGCTGGATTCACCCAGGCAGGATGAGTGACCCCGGCGAGTTATGGAAGGGAACCTTGAAAAAGGCGAGGGAGGGAACACTGCCTGGAAAAGCAGTGCTGTTGGTGGACGACATCGACCTCCTGGCTGCGGGGCCCCTGAGGGACATCTCTGACTTGCACGCGTTGGGCCATGCAGTAATCTTCACGGCCAACTACAGTCCTTTGCTGATCCAGCGCGTCCCGCTGGCCATGGACGCGCGCGCCGCCGGGACTGGACTCCTGCTGTCCCCGCGGTCAACGTCGGAGGGAGACCTCTACGGAGTCCGCTTCGAGATAGAACCCAATCCGCCCGCAGGCAGGGGTGTGCTGATTGCCCGAGGCAAGTCCTCGGCGGTCCAGGTGGCCTGGGCAGGCACGTAGTGAGACGACGTGGCAGCCGGTCACAGCGCCGGGGTGGATCCTCCGGTGCGGGAAGCGTAGCTGATCACTTTGTTGTGGAAAAGGAGCACGATCGCGGCGACCGCGGGAAGCAGCATTGCGAGGCCGGCGAGCACGAGGCCACCGCTAAGGGTTGGCACCCCGATGGTCAGAACGAACAGCTGCGCGACAAGGGCAGCGGCACGGGTCCAGCGGTAGCCCCGGTAAAGGTAGACGCCGACCGCGTACAGCCACGCCGAAAAAGCCAGCAGTAACCCCAACGTGAAAACCGCTCCCCAGAAGGACAGGACCGGGCTTCCGATGGCCAGCTGGTACCCGTACCAGCTGGCAGCGAGCAGAAGGGCCGTGGCTTCCACGGCAACCACCAAAGTCACGACAATCACCGCCGGCGGCCGGGGACCCTGGGCACCCCCATCAGGCCGCTGCGGCCCCTGACCGGGCTCTTCGGAAGAGGAAGGGGGGTTCGCTGGGTTTATTGGGGGTCTTGACACACTGGCACCCTACCGGACATAGTCGGACAGTGGTTGGGGCCATCAGCGCCAGTGTGACGCATCGCTCAGCTTTCCGCGGATATCAAGCGTTATTACCTCTTGTTTACACGCCGTTAACATGACAGGCTTGATCCAGATGACCAAGGGGGCCCTGCCGGGCCCTTTTCCTTTGTAGCCACTAGTGAATAATTTCACAAGGGCTCTTCCCAGAAATGGAGCAACTGATCAGCATGGATTGGCGTAACCGCGCAGCGTGCCTTGAAAAGGACCCCGAACTCTTCTTCCCCGTCGGGAACACCGGGCCAGCCCTTCTGCAGATCGAAGAAGCAAAAAGCGTCTGCCGCCGCTGCCCCGTCGTGGACACGTGCCTGCAGTGGGCTTTGGAGTCGGGCCAGGACGCGGGCGTCTGGGGCGGTATGAGCGAAGACGAGCGCCGGGCGCTGAAGCGCCGCGCTGCCCGCGCCCGCCGCGCCTCCTAGGAACACCTCACCCACAAAACAACAGCCCCGGCCGCAACCTCAATGGTTGTTGCCGGGGCTGTTGTTGTTCGGCGAACCAACGTGAAGGTAGGGCCGGCCAAGAGCTTCCTGGGCCTGAACCTACTTGCCTGCCAGGCTGATCCGGATCTCCACTGCGGTGCCGCCGCCTTCGCGCGGCCGCCACTGGATAGTCCCGCCGAGCTCGCTGGTCACCAAGGTCCGTACGATTTGAAGCCCCAGCCCCTCAACGTGAGGCGTATCCGGAAGTCCCACGCCGTCGTCGGCAATGGTGACGGTGAGTTCCTCACCGTCATCCCCCTCGGAGCGGTCAGCGATGAGCCAGACAGTCCCGGCCCTGCCTTCGAGCCCGTGCTCCACAGCGTTGGTCACCAGTTCATTGATGACCAAGGCCAGCGGGGTGGCAAGATCGCTCGGTAGCTCTCCGAAAGTGCCGGATCGTTCCGTCCGGACCTGCTGCGAGGGTGAGGCGACTTCGGCCGACAGCCGGAACTGGCGCCCGATCAGCTCGTCGAAGTCAACGCTCTGGGTGAGCCCCTGGGACAGTGTCTCGTGGACGAGCGCAATGGTGGCCACCCGGCGCATGGCCTGCTCCAGCCCTTGCTTTGCTTCGTCGCTGACCATGCGGCGGGACTGCATGCGCAGCAGCGCCGCGACAGTCTGCAGGTTGTTCTTGACCCGGTGGTGGATCTCGCGGATTGTGGCGTCTTTGGTCACCAGCTCCATTTCACGCCGGCGAAGCTCCGACACATCACGGCACAGGACCAGTGCACCGAACCGTTGCTGCTCGTCCCGCAGCGGAATGGCGCGCAGGGAAAGGCTCACGCCACGGGATTCAATTTCACTGCGCCAAGGCATCCGCCCGGTAACCACCAAGGGCAACGTCTCATCAACCATGCGGCGGTCCTTCAGCAGGCTGGCGGTCACCTCGGCCAGTGAGCGGCCCTCCAAGGACTCCCCGTCACCGAGCCGCCTGAACGCAGAGACTCCGTTGGGGCTCGCGTACTGCACGATTCCCTCCGCATCCAGCCGGATGAGTCCGTCCCCAACCCGGGGTGCACCGCGGCGGGAACCCGTGGGCGAGGCGAAGTCCGGCCACAGCCCCAGCGTGCCCATCCGGAGGAGGTCGTATGCACACTGTCGGTAGGTCAGTTCAAGGCGCGAAGGCATCCGCGAGCTGGAGAGGTCCATGTGGGTGGTGACCACCGCCAGCGTGCGCCCGTTGCGGACCATGGGAACGGCCTCCACGCGGAGGGCCATATCGCTGCTCCAGTTGGTTTCGCTGGAGCGCTCGATGGAACGGCTGTTCCAGGCCTTGTCCACAAGGGGCTGAAGGTCTGAGCGGATGCCCTCCCCCACGAAGTCCCCGTGGAACACGGTGTGCGTGGTGGAGGGCCGCACGTGGGCGAGCGCCACGTAACCAAGCTCAGGGTGGGGAAACCATAGGGCCAGGTCGGCGAAAGCAAGGTCCGCAACCATCTGCCAGTCCCCCACCAGGAGGTGCAGCCACTCGGCATCGCCCGGCCCAAAATCAGCGTGTTCCCTGATAGGGTCCGTAAAGATTGCCACTGCACCTCCATTTTCGACGCCGGACTTGCTAGCGTCGGACGATTGACCTCAAGAGCCTCAATGCTACCGACAGTGACGCCATATCGTCGGCCTCGAGCGAATTCACCTCGTCGAACATGCTCTTCGCCCTGGTGAGCTGCTCTGCATTCCGGGCCTCCCAGTCCTTCAGCCGCGCTTCCGGCGAGTCAGCGGCGGCAGTGGCGTCCAGCACCGCCGTCGTCATGTCCGAGATGGTGGAGTACAGGTCATCCCGCAAGGCTGCCCTGGCCAGCGCCTGCCACCTGTCCTGCCGGGGGAGGCTGCTGATCCGTTCCAGCAGTGAATCTGCATGGAACCGGTTGAACACGGTGTAGTAAACGGCGGCGATCTCTTCCACCGGGTCCTTGCGCACGTGGGCAATCTTGGCGATGTCCAGCAGCACGAAGCTTTCGAAAAGCTCTGCCCAGCGCAAGGCCAGACCTTCCGGCAGCTCCCACTCGCGTGCGTTCTCCAGCCAGCTGGCAACCCGTTCCCGGTCATCGCCGCGCAGGTACTCCAGCAGGCGCGCGCGCATCGGTTCCATCACCGGTTTGAACTCCGAGACCACGTCTGCGATGGGCCGCGACAGCGTTCCCTGTCCCAGGAGCCAGCGGACGGCCCGGTCCAGCAGCCGCCGGACGTCCAAGTGGACAGTGCTCCAGTGCTCCGTGGGGAAGGACGCCGGGAGGTTGTTCAGTTCCCCCACCATGGTGTCCAGATCGTAGACCTCCCTCAGCGCAACAAACGCCTTGGCCACGGCCACTTCGCTGGCTGACGTTTCCTCCATCACCCGGAATGCGAACGTAATGCCGCCGAGGTTGATGATGTCGTTGGCAACCACCGTGGCAATGATTTCGCGGCGGAGCGGATGGGTGTCCAGTTCGGCGTCGAAGCGCTCGCGCAACTGCGCGGGGAAATAGGCGCGCAGCGTCTGCCTGAACCAGGGGTCGTCGGCCAGGTCGCTTTCCCGCAGCGCCGTCGCCAGCTCGATCTTCGCGTAAGCGGCCAGCACCGAAAGTTCCGGTGATGTCAGTCCCTGCCCCTGCTGCAGCCTCTCGTGCAGGGTCTCCGTGGTGGGAAGCGCCTCAAGGTCCCTCTTCAGGTCGGCTTTCTTTTCCAGCCAGTCCATCAGCCGTTCGTAGCTGGGGCTCCACTCGGCAACCCGGGTCCGGTCATTCAGCAGCAGGATGTTCTGGTCGATGTTGTCTTCGAGCACGAGCCGGCCCACTTCGTCAGTCATCGACGCCAGGAAGCCTGCACGCTCCTCGGGAGACAGCTTTCCGGCCGCCACCATCCGGTCCACGAAAATCTTGATGTTCACTTCATGGTCGGAGCAGTCCACGCCGGCGGAGTTGTCGATGGCGTCGGTGTTGAGGATGACTCCCTGCAGCGCCGCCTCAATGCGCCCGCGCTGCGTCATGCCGAGGTTTCCACCTTCGCCCACCACCTTGACGCGCAGGTCCCGGCCGTCGACGCGGATCGCATCGTTGGCCTTGTCCCCGACCATCGCGTTTGTTTCGGTGCTCGCCTTGACGTATGTACCGATGCCGCCGTTGTAGAGCAGGTCCGCGGGGGCCAGGAGGATCGCGCGGAGGAGTTCCGGCGGGCTGAGTTCGGTTGTATCGGCCGGCAGGCCCAGCGCGGCACGAATCTGGGTCGATACAGGAATGGACTTGGCCTGTCGGGCAAAAACGCCGCCGCCCTCACTGATCAGCGATTTGTTGTAGTCATCCCATGAGGACCTGGGCAGCTCAAACAAACGCTGCCGTTCCACGAAAGAGGCTTCCTCGTCGGGGTTGGGATCGAGGAAGATGTGCCGGTGGTCGAAGGCGGCGAGGAGACGGATGTGGCGGGAGAGCAGCATGCCGTTGCCGAACACGTCGCCGGACATGTCACCCACGCCCACCACGGTGAACGGCTGGGTCTGCGTATCAAGGTCGAGCTCGCTGAAGTGTCGCTTCACCGACTCCCACGCGCCGCGGGCGGTGATGCCCATGGCTTTGTGGTCGTACCCCACGGAGCCGCCGGACGCGAACGCGTCCCCAAGCCAGAATCCGTACTCCGCAGACAGGCCGTTGGCAATGTCCGAGAAGGTCGCAGTGCCCTTGTCGGCAGCCACAACGAGGTAGGAATCGGCGTCGTCATGCCTGACAACGTCCGACGGCGGCACGAGACTTTCGCTGTCACCCTCCGTAATGAGGTTGTCGGTAATGTCCAGCAGGCCCCTGATAAAGGTCTTGTAGCTTTCGATCCCTTCCGCCATCCAGGCGGCACGGTCTGCGGTGGGGTCCGGCAGCTGCTTGGCGAAGAACCCGCCCTTGGCGCCCGTGGGCACGATGACCGCATTCTTCACTGTCTGCGCCTTCACCAGCCCGAGGATCTCGGTGCGGAAATCCTCGCGGCGGTCGGACCAGCGCAGCCCGCCTCGGGCCACCTTGCCGAAGCGGAGGTGGACGCCCTCGACGCGCGGCGAGTAGACCCAGATCTCGAACATGGGGCGCGGGAACGGCAGGCCCTCGATCCGTGATGGATCGAGTTTGAAGCTCAGGTGCGCCCTGTCCTGGTAGTAGTTCGTCCGGAGCGTCGCCTCGATCAGGTTGACGAACGTGCGCAGGACCCTGTCGGCGTCGAGCGTTGCCACCTTCTCGATGGACACGTCCAGGTCCTTGCGGACGGAGGCTTGGGCCTCGGCCCGCTCGTCGTCGCTCAGGGACGGGTCGAAGCGCGCCGCGAAGAGGGCGTTAAGCCCCTTGGTCACCCGGGGGTTAGCCAGAAGGGTGTCTGCCATGAACCCAAATGAGTTGGTGTTGCCCATCTGGCGCATGTACCGCGCATAGGCCCGCAGCACGGTGACCTGCCGCCAGTGCAGGCCCTCCCTCAGGACCAGCCGGTCGAAGCTGTCCGATTCGGATGCGCCCGTGACTGCAGCGCCGAAGGAATCGGCCAGCAGTTGCCCGGTTGAGAGCGGATCCACTTTGGCCGGGTACTTCAGGCCCAGGTCATACAGGAAGAAGTCGCGGCTGTCCGCGGTTTCAATTTCGAAGGGCCGCTCGTCAAGGACTTCCAGGCCAAGGTTGTGGAAGTACGGGAGGATCTGGCTGAGGCTCTTGGGTTCCAGCATGTAGAGCTTGACGCGTGCGTCCTCCTCCAGCGTTGCACCCGCCCCTTCCGGAAGGTAGACGTGAACGCCGGGCCGCTCCTGGACAGTACCTTCGGCCCGTTCCGCGGCGGCGCCGTACTTCTCGAAGCGCGCAATGTCTTCGAGGGCGTCCTCCACTTCGTAGTCCACGCGGTAGCCGGCCGGGAATGCCTCGGACCAGATGGCGGCAAGCTCCTTCGCGTCGGCAACATCCCGGCTCTCGCGCAGCACCTCTGCGATGCCTTCGCTCCACGAACGGGCGGCACGGACAAGGCGCTTCTCGAGTTCCACGGTATTTACGCCACTGACGTCGGCATTCTTGGGCAGCCGGATGCGGAAGAACAGCCGCGCGAGGGCCGACTCGGTCATGCGGGCTTCGTAGTCGATGGAAACAGCCTGGAACGTTTCGCGGAGTTCCTGCTCAATGCGGAGCCTGACGTTGGTGGTGTACCTGTCCCTGGGGAGGTAGACCACAGCGGACATGAACCTGCCGTAGATGTCCGGCCTGAGGAAGAGCCTGGTGCGGCGGCGCTCCTGCAGCTTCTGGATCCCTAGGGCCGTTGCGGCCAAATCCTGGATCTCGATCTGGAACAACTCATCCCGGGGGTAGGTTTCCAGGATCCCCAGCAGGTCCTTCCCGGAGTGGGAGTCCGGCGGGAAGCCGGCGCTCTGGAGCACCGCATCGACCTTTTCCCGCACGATGGGAATGTCCCGGACGGAGCCGGTGTAGGCGCTGGTGGCAAAGAGTCCAATAAAGCGGCGCTCGCCATTGACGTTGCCCTCGGCGTCGAAGCTCTTGACCCCGATGTAGTCCAGGTACGCCGAACGATGGACGGTTGACCTGGAGTTTGCCTTGGTGATGACCAGGGCACGCTTTTCCCGCGCTTTTTTCCGGCCTGTATCCGTGAGGTGCTGGATGTGGGGCGAGTCTTCGGAATCCCTAAGCAGCCCCAGGCCGCTGTTGTCGCGCAGCTCCAGGACGTCTTCGCCGTCGACGTTCACCAGGTCATACTCCCGGTAGCCAAGGAACGTGAAGTTCCCGTCGTCGAGCCAGCGCAGCAGGTCCTTCGCCTGCCGGAGCTCCGCGATCTGTGCAGGATTTGCGATCTGGTCCAGGCTTTCGGCGATCTGGACGGCCCTCTGGCGCATCTTGGGCCAGTCCTCGACGGCGGCGCGCACATCCTTGAGCACACGTTCCAGTCCCTCGAGGAGGGCTGCCTTTGCCTCCTGTGAGACACGGTTAATCTCGACGGCGATCCAGGACTCCATGTGGGAGGCATTCCCGCCCTGGGCAATCAGGTGCGAAAGGTTGGGCATGGCAGCCGTGTCGCCGCTGGATATCCCGAGGTGCGCAGGGACCCTGTTGACCTTGGCGAGCTCGCCGCTCTCCCGGTTACGCGTCGCCACGAACAGTGGGTGGAGTACCAGCTTGATGGCGGCATGCTGCCGGACAAGCTCGGCATTCACGGAATCGACCAGGAATGGCATGTCATCGGTAACAACGAAGACGACGCTGCTGTCTTCCTCGTCCATGATGGCAATTTTCGCCTGGCCCCTTTGCCGGACCGAGGCAACGTCCCGGTGATGGTCCGCCCGTGCCACCAGCACGTCCCGCGGGTAGGCCCGGGCGTCCTCTTCAGCTAGGTGCTGGTAGTAGTCCCCCATGAAACCCTCATCGCCTTCAATGGAAAGGGGCTGATCCTCCACGCTGGATCCAGACGACATCGACAAACGCCTCCATCACGAAATATTTGCTGCACCATTGCAGCTCTTATGGCGAGCCTAGTCCTTCGCCCGGCGCCTTGCTGTGGAAGAAAAGACAGAGGATTTTCGCTTTTGTTGGGCGGGTGCACAAACGAGTTCGCGGATGGCATGGCGGAGCGGGGAATCGGGGGCAGCTTCAAGCAGCAGCGAGCCACCCAGGAGGGCGGCGTCCGCCGCCGCAGGGTCATGGGGCAGGAACCCTTTCAGTTCGAAAGCCGGGCCGTATCGTTCCCAGGCGTCCCTCAACTGGCGTTCCGGCCCCCTGCCCACGGACGAAGCACGCACCCTGTTCATCACAACAATGGGCGAAACACCTGGGACAGCCTCTTCCAGTTCGGTGAGACCGCGCACCAGCCGTGGGACCCCGACCGGATCGGCGGCGCCGACCGCGTAAACCGTGTCGGCCAGTTCCAGGGACCGCAGGGTTGCCGCATTCCGGCGCGGCGCCATCGTGTCGAAGCTGAGCTCCTCATCCGCTTCAAGGCAAAACCCGGCATCCACCACCACCACTTCAGCTAATTCCCGCGCGCGGTCGAGGACGAGCGCGAGGGCTGAGGCGCGAAGCTCCGTCCATCGGTCCGCACGTGTGATGCCCGTGAGCACCCTGAAAGTGCCGGACTTGGTTGCCACCGGAGCTGCAATCTTTTCGAGTGCCTCCCGATCCAACAGGCCCTGGTCCGCGAGGCGGCAGGCCTGCGCCAGGCCAGCGGACTCATCGAGGAGCCCGAGCACGGCTGCAATGCTGGCACCGTAGCTGTCAGCGTCGACAAGAATCACTCCTTTTCCATCCACCGCCAGTTCGCCTGCCATGTTCGCAGCCAGGGTGGTCCGGCCGGGCGCTCCAGCCGGACCCCAGACGGCAATGATCCTCCCCTGCCCAGGTTCCTCCGGGCCTGGAGGCGGCCCCACCGGGACCGGCTTCAGAGCACCGCCGGGATCAGCCGGACTGCTCCTGGGGGCAGTGCGCAGTCCCGATCCCGACAGCTGGGACACGGCCTCGGCAATCCGGTCCGACAGTGCAGCGGACTCCACGCCGGTCAGCGCGGAATCTACCCCTATCGCCCGCAGCCTGGCCGCTTCATCGGCGTTGTCAGTCAGGGCAACAATGGCCACCCCAACAGCTGAGAGCCGGTCCACCAGCGAGGACGTCAGCCCCTCAGACCCCTCCGCTACGACCGCCGCCCGCGCCAGCCCGCTTTGGCATGCAGCAAGAAGCTCGGTAAGTTCCGTACATCTCCGGACCACAGTGACAGGACCGTGCAACCGTTCCAGCCCACCGACCAGATCTTCCCGGCTCTGGCCAACGGTGACCACCGGTATGCTCATTTGGCGCCGCCGCCCGGGTTCCAGACCACCGAGATCTTTGCCCCGTTTGCTTGGGCTCCCAGCAGCGCAGGCATGTGACTGTCCTCCACCAGCACCATGAGGACGGTTTTCCTCGATGATCCCAATGCCGTGGAGCCGGCTGTTACCTCGGCGATCTCAGCACCGGACAGGAGGAGCTTCGGCTCGCTGAAGCCGTTTCGGGCGTCCGCCTGGGCAACCCAGACGTCCACCCTGGCTCCGGCTACTGCCTGCCCCGGGAGCGCTTCATCGATGGAAAGCGCCACCGGCTTTCGGTCGAGTTCGTCTACCGCGCCAAGGCTGGCACGGGGAACCAGCTGGTTCTTTCCGATGCGCTGAACCGCCACGACGCCCTCCGGGAGCCCCGACTCTGCCGTGATGTACTGGCTCTCGGTGTCCCCCAGGCGCACTTTCGCACGCACCAGGTTGTCCTGGGTCAGCCGCTCCCCTACTGCGATACCATCACGCGCCGCGAAAACTTCGGTTGTCCGGTCCGCGCTGCCGACGAGGAAGACGACACCGGCCACGGAAACCAGGACCAGGAGGATTCCCGCCAGCAGCCGGGGATCCTTCCAGGACGGCCGCTTCAGCCGTGCCGCTGTGGCAGATACTTCAGGCACCATCTAGTTTTCTCCCCCTGTAAGCCGGCCCTGCTCGCCGTTTCACCCTCATTGTTACCGCCGGGACGCCGGAACAAAAGTCATAACTGCAAACAAGGCCAATCTGTGGATAACAACAGCACCTGCGGCCATTCGATGGCAAAATGGAAGCATGCCCAGGTTCCTTACGCTCGCAGATGTTGCCGAGCAGCTCCAGATCAATTCTCCGGCCGCGTACGCACTGGTCCGCAGCGGTGAACTGAAAGCCATCCAGGTTGGCGGCAGGGGTCAGTGGCGCGTGGAAGAGAAGATGCTGGAGCAGTACATCGAGGAGCGCTACGCCGAGGCAAGCCGGATGATCCAGGAGTCGAAGTCCAAGTCCGTCTGATACCCGCCTGGACCATTCACTGGCCCAGTGGACGAGGCCATTAGAGTTCGCCGGACCGCCGGGACCTGATGGAAGCCAGGGATGTCAAGGGGATGACGGATACCTGGTTGACCTGACTGCTGCGTCGCGACTCCCCGGGAGTGTAGACGGCCAGGTCCAGGTGGTCCTTCCCCACCCTGTCGATCACTCCCGTGAGCCTGACAGGTCCGGAACCCTGCCCCCTTAATGTCACTGACAGTTCCGCGCGGTCCCTTGCGAGACCGCGCAGTGCGTGGGCAAGTCCAATACCCCTGCGCACCTGTGACGGCTCTGCCACCGCTATTCGGCCCAGCCCTTCGTACCACATAACCGATGCGTACGGAATAAGTACTTGGTGCTGCTCCTCGTCTACTACAAGGGCATCCGCGCCTGCATGGCTCAGTGCGCCCCGGACGACTTCCCCACAGTCGAGATGCGCGGCCAGCCGGCAGCCAAGCGCTCCCCGCAGCCGATCTGCGAGTTCCGTAGCCACCATCTCAGCCCTCGTGCGGTCATTGATTTCGGCGTCAAGCGCCAACCGCTCTGACTCGGCAAATTGGCTTTCCATGTCATTGAAAAGGGAATCCCAGCGCATTGCGTCAGCGTAGGACCCTGCGGGAGGCCGGTCAACCCAGAGAAACTTCTCTCCAGCGTATGGACAAACCTCAGCCATCGACTCCAAAATAAGTCTATGCGAATCAAACTGCGTCAAACTACATCAAATGACGTCATCAGCGCCAAGGCAGGGGCTCCCGGGCAGTCCGTTGATCTCCTGACAGCGCTGGGCGTGCTGCTCCTGGGCCTTCTTCTTTGCTTCATCGGGTCAGGCCTCCTTGGGCAGCTGGGGGACGCTTCCGCCCGGAAGCAGGAAACGGGTGTCGAGGAACTCCTCGGGGTGGGCGCAGCTGCTGCCGGCGCAGGCATTGTGGCGTGGTGGATCCTGTCACTGGCATGTGCTGCCGTCACGGCCATTCTGGAGCGGAAGGGCCGTCCCCGCGCAGCAGCAGCCACCCGAAGACTTTCACCTGCGTTCATGCAGAGACTGGTTCTGGGCGCACTGTCCGTCCACCTTCTGGCGGGACCGGCAGCCCATGCCGCAGTCACCGGCCCGGGGCCTGAATGGGCTCCGACGCAAAGGCAATCCTCCTCGGCTCCTGCCGTCCCTGCCACCGAAGGAAAAGGGGAATCGGGCACACCCGGCGCAGCCCCTACTCGGGGCCATAGCCCGCGGGCCAGCGGTGAGCCGCTGACCACCGCACCGGAACTTGCCACCGTACCGGAACACGCCACTGAACCGGAGCTGACCACCGCACCGGAACACGCCTCTGTACCGGAACTGGCTGGAGCGATGGAAGCAACTCCCCCGTCAACCCTCCACCCCGGCTGGCAGCCTGCCACACCTGTCACGGACCCGGGAATGCTCGCGGCTCCGGCCCACCGTGCCGCTGAAGGGGGACACGGGCCGCAGGACGAGGGTGTCACCGTCCACGCCGGAGACACCCTGTGGGACATAGCGGCCCGATATTTGGGACCCGGCGTGTCCGACCTGGACATCGCACTTCACTGGCCTCGCTGGTACGAGGCCAACCGGAAAGTCATCGGACAGGATCCCGATGTGCTGCTCCCAGGGCAGATTCTTCAGCCACCGCTGGCTGGACGAAAATAGCCCAGCCCGGACCAGTCGCCAACAAAGTAAGGGGAAGACCAATGACTGCAGCAATACCACTACACGCGGTTCGGGGCAGGACTGCTCCCGGAGCAGCAGAGCCGGACCAGCCACCTAACGCGCAGTCGGCAACTGCGCCCGTGGTGCCTTTCCGCGACGGAGGTCCGGCGCCTCTGCGCCCGGTGGACCCCATGGCGGAAGTCCGCGCAGTCACCCGCGGCACAGTCCAGGCGGCAATGGAAGTCCTTGCCGGCATCAGGCCGATCCATCAGCTCGCACGACGACTAGACCCCCGCTGCCTTGCCGCACTGCAGCACCGAGCCGCGTTGATCAGGCGGGAAATCACCCGGACCGGCAATCCGGCGCTCGCCCGGCTCCACCGCAACTCCGCGGTCCGCTCCGTCCGCGTCTGCGAAGTCCGCGATGGTGTCTACGAAGCCAGCGCGGTGGTGGTGGACGACGTGCGCGCACGTGCAGTAGCCGTCCGGCTGGAGCGGAGCAAACAGGTGTGGCGGGTGACTGAACTTGTCATCGGCTGAAAGGCAACAGAACGCGGCAGGGCCGGGAACACTGTTCCCGGCCCTGCCCTCACCATCTTTTACCAAGCCGCGACGGGCAGCTCAAACCACCGTCAGCGGCGCTTCTTCTTCGCGGGACGTTTGGCCGCGTCCTGGGCTGCCGCCTTGGCCGGATTCCCTGACCTGCCCGAGGAGCGCGTCTCCACGCGGGTCTGCGTTCCACCGCTTTCGCTGGGTGCGGTGTACTGCAGCTGGGCCGGCTTCTCGGGCGCTTCGAGCCCGGCAGCGTGAACCTGCGGCTGCACATGCTCGGTGTGTTCGCCGGCGTCGTCCGCGACCACCACGTCCTGGGCGGGCGTGACCTCAACCTCAAGGTTGAACAGGAATCCGACGCTCTCTTCCCGGATGGCTTCCATCATGCCCTGGAAGAGAATGAAGCCCTCACGCTGGTATTCAACCAGCGGATCACGCTGGGCCATGGCGCGCAGCCCGATTCCTTCCTTGAGGTAGTCCATCTCATACAAGTGCTCCTGCCACTTCCGGCCAATGACGGAGAGGACCACTCGGCGCTCAAGTTCACGCATGCTTTCCGAGCCCAGGGCTTCCTCCCGCGCCTGGTACACCAGTCGCGCATCGGAGAGCAGTTCCTCCTTCAGGAACTCCACCGTAAGCCTGGACTTGCCTCCGGCCTCCTCGATGATCTCTTCCGGCGTGACGCTCACGGGATAGAGGGTCTTGAGATTGGTCCAGAGCTGGTTGAAGTCCCAGTCATCGCCGTTGCCTTCTGCCGTTGCTGCGTCGATGAGCGCAGTGACGGTGTCTTCGACGAAGAACTGAACTTTCTCGTGGAGGTCGTCTCCCTCGAGGATCCGCCGCCGGTCACTGTAGATTGCCTCACGCTGGCGGTTGAGGACGTCGTCGTACTTCAGGACGTTCTTGCGCTGTTCGGCGTTGCGGCCCTCAACCTGGCCCTGCGCTGACGCGATCGCCCGGGACACGAGCTTTGATTCCAGGGCGACGTCGTCGGGCACGGAACTGTTCATGAGCCGTTCCGCGGCGCCCGAGTTGAAGAGCCTCATGAGGTCATCGGTCAGCGACAGGTAGAAGCGCGACTCGCCAGGGTCACCCTGGCGGCCGGAACGTCCGCGAAGCTGGTTGTCGATGCGACGTGATTCGTGGCGCTCGGTTCCAAGGACGTAGAGTCCGCCGAGGTTCAGCACCTCCTCGTGCTCGTCCTTGACTGACTGCGTTGCGGCTTCGAGTGCTGCCGGCCAGGCGGACTCGTACTCCTCGGAGTTCTCCTCAGGATCCAGCCCGCGCTTGGCCAGCTCGGCCACGGCGGTGAATTCAGCGTTGCCGCCGAGCATAATGTCCGTACCGCGGCCGGCCATGTTGGTTGCCACCGTGACGGCGCCCTTGCGTCCGGCCTGGGCGACGATGGCAGCTTCGCGTGCGTGGTTTTTCGCGTTGAGCACCTCGTGCCGGATGCCTTCCTTGGCAAGGAGGCGGGACAGGTATTCACTCTTCTCGACGCTGGTGGTGCCCACCAGGACCGGCTGGCCCTTTTCGTGGCGTTCTGCGATGTCCCGCACAACGGCGTCGAACTTTACCGTTTCGTTCTTGAAGACCAGGTCCGGCTGGTCGATGCGCTGCATGTCGCGGTTGGTGGGAATGGCCACCACGCCCAGCTTGTAGGTGCTCATGAATTCCGCTGCCTCGGTTTCGGCAGTACCGGTCATGCCTGAAAGCTTCTGGTACATACGGAAGTAGTTCTGCAGCGTCACAGTGGCCAGGGTCTGGTTCTCGGCCTTGATCTCGACGCCTTCCTTGGCCTCGATCGCCTGGTGCATACCCTCGTTGTAGCGGCGGCCGGCAAGAATGCGGCCGGTATGTTCATCGACGATCAGGACTTCCCCGTCCAGGATGACGTAGTCCTTGTCCCGCTTGAAAAGTTCCTTGGCCTTGATGGCGTTGTTGAGGAACCCGATGAGGGGTGTGTTGGCCGACTCGTACAGGTTCTGGATACCGAGGTAGTCCTCCACCTTCTCGATGCCGCTCTCCAGGACGCCGACGGTGCGCTTCTTTTCATCGACCTCGTAGTCCTTGTCAGGCTGGAGCCGGAGGACCACCTTGGCGAATTCGCTGTACCAGCGGTTGGTGTCCCCCTGCGCCGGCCCGGAGATGATGAGCGGTGTGCGGGCTTCGTCAATGAGGATGGAGTCCACTTCGTCAACAATGGCGAAGTGGTGTCCGCGCTGGACAAGCTCGTTCTTGTCCCAGGCCATATTGTCGCGGAGGTAGTCGAATCCGAATTCGTTGTTGGTGCCGTATGTAATGTCAGCGGCGTACTGCTGGCGACGGACCGCAGGATCCTGGTTCGAGAGGATGCACCCGCTGCTCAGGCCCAGGAAACGGTAGACACGTCCCATCAGGTCCGACTGGTACTCAGCGAGGTAGTCGTTCACGGTGATCACGTGGACGCCCTTGCCGGTGAGCGCGTTCAGGTAGGCGGGAGCGGTCGCCACCAGGGTCTTGCCTTCACCGGTCTTCATTTCCGCGATGTTGCCCAGGTGCAGGGCGGCGCCGCCCATCATCTGGACATCGAAGTGGCGCATCCCCAGGGTCCTGGAGGAAGCTTCCCTGACGGCGGCAAACGCTTCCGGAAGCAGGTCGTCCAGCTTCTCACCGTCCTGGTGCCGTTCCCTCAACCGGTCGGTTTCCTCCCGGAGTTCGGCGTCCGTAAACGTCTTGAAGGAATCTTCCAGGGCATTGATGGAGTCGGCATAGTTCCGCAGTTGCCGGAGGGTTTTTTTATCACCGGTGCGGAGAAGTTTTTCGATAAGTGATGCCACGTGAAGATGCTCCCAGTCTTTGCCGCCGAATTCTGGCGTTTTTAGTCTACGGGAGAGACACCGCCGAGGTGCCCGCTTGTTCCCTCAGAGCGGATAGTCCGATTCGGTGCGTACGGCACGGGCGAGGCCGCCGGCCAGGTCGCCAACGGGGAAAACTTCAACGTCGGGCAGGCCCAGCCAGTCGGCCATGAGGCGGATCTCTGCAGCTAGTTCGACGGCGGTGTCCGGCGGCGCGCCAGGTTCGGCAAAGGAAGACCTCACCAGCAGTTTCCCTGCCTTTCGGTCAGCCTTGAGGTCCACCCGCGCCACGATCCTGTCCCGGAGGAGGAAGGGAAGGACGTAGTAGCCATACCGCCTTTTGTGCTCAGGAGTATAGATTTCGATCCGGTAGTGAAAGCCGAACAGTTCCTCAAGCCGCCGGCGTTCGAAGACCAGTGAATCGAAGGGACTCAGCAGCGCGCGGCCCGTGGCCCGCCGGGGCAAAGTTGCGTCGGCATGGCGGAAGACGGCACGGTCCCAGCCCGGCACAGTCACCGGTTCCAGCCTTCCCTGCTGCACAAGATGCGCTACGGCGTCCGCTGCCGCTTTGACGGGCGTGCGGAAGTAGTCTGCGAAGCACCGTACGGTTCCGATGCCGTGGGCCTGCGCGGCGGCATCGATCAGGCGGTGCATCGCCTCGGCCGGAGCGTCGGCGCCTGTTTCACCGAAGGAAAGCTGCGGCAGCACCTTGGCAGCCAGCGTGTACCTGCGCTCGAACTGTTCCGTCCGAGATGCAGCGCAGACCGTGCCGTCCTCAAACAGGTGTTCCAGGACCCTCTTCACCGCATTCCAGTTCCACCCCCAGTTCGCCGTCTGCGTTTCCTCGACGTGGCCTATCCGGGCGGTCAACTCAGCAGCGGTCAGGGGGCGGGACCGTGCGAGGGTGTCGAGGATACGCCCGGTGATGTCAGCACGAAGCCCGGGGTCCATGCGGGACGCACCCACCCAGGTCCGTTTCTGCCACAACAGGAGATCCGCATAGTGTTCCGGCCGGATGTAGCTTGCCTCGTGCGCCCAGTACTCCACCATGCGCCGCGGATTGACGGCGGACATCCGCTGGAGGATCGTGCGGTCGTAGTTGCCGAGCCGGGAAAAGAACGGAAGGAAGTGGCTCCGGGAAACGACATTGACGGAATCGATCTGGACGAGCTGGATCCGGGCAAAGGTGCGGCCCACCGTCCGTGATGTCACGGGGCCGGCGGGCCGTCCTTTGTCGAGTCCCTGCGCTGCCAAAGCGATCCGCCGTGCCTGGTCCAGGCTCAGCGTCGCCGGCACATCAGTCCTCTCTGTTGATGGTTTTCACCAGCCTAGGCGTTGGCCGGGGTGTCGTCCGAGCGGTACGCCAGGACTTTTTCCTCCACCACGGTGTCTCCGGGTTCGCACTCGTGGTCCAGGGTGATCACCCCGTAGGTCCAACCGCGGCGGCGGTACACGACGGACGGCGTGTTGGTGGCCTTATCCACGAAAAGGTAGAAATCATGGCCCACAAGTTCCATGTTGTCCACGGCGTCGTCGAGGGAGAGCGAAGCGGCGGGGAAGACCTTGCGACGGATCAGGACCGGGGAATTTCCGGCCGGGATGTCGTTGTCGACATCGTAGGGAGACTTGTCTTCGGGGGCGGCCACGGCCTCGTTCCGGTGGCTTGCCTCGACGTAGAGGGGCTCGTTCGGGCTGGCGGGTTCGAGGGAGGCGGTAGCTTCGCGGACAGCCTTGGGTGTGTGCCGTCCATGGTGGACCTTCTTGCGGTCCTTGGCGCGCCGGAGCCGTTCCAGCAGTTTGTTGTAGGCGAGGTCGAATGCTGCAAACTTGTCAGCGGCGCTGGCCTCAGCGCGGATCACGGGCCCCCTGCCCAGGACTGTCACCTCAACGGTCAGCTGATCGCCGGTCTGCCGGGCATTGGTCTCCTTGGAGACTTTCGCATCGACCCGCTGGACCTTGTCCCCAAGCGATTCGATTTTCGAGATCTTTTCCCCGGCGTATTCGCGGAACCGGTCTGAAACTGTCAGATTTCGTCCGCTGATCATAAACTCCATGGTGCCCTCCAAATGACTTCGGTGACACGACGGCGGCGCTTCCCTGGGCCGATCTGCCTGACAGTCGAGCCCCTCTCCGAGCCGCCATCGAAAGGTACATTCTGTTCTTGGTACCCACCACCGACGTTAGTTCATAGGCACCCGTTATTCATCCTTTCCCGGTTTATTTTTTTCTAAGTCATGGCAGGATCCGCGGGCCTGCGCGGGTGCAGCGGTGCCGCCATCGGCATCCGGCGGGCGTGTCGCCGCGAGCACGACGGCACCCGCCACCTGTGCCCCCGCCGCATGGAGTGCCCGGGCTGCTTCAGCCAGCGTGGCTCCGGTGGTCAGCACGTCGTCGACGATGATGCAGGGGTGTCCGGCGACGATGCTCCGGACCCGCCGGCGGACCCGCATGGACCCGCGTACGCGCTGTGCCCGGGCACCCCGGCCGAGGCCTTTTTGCCCGCCGGGCAGCTGCAGCCCTGCCCCGCGTGCTTTCGTGAGGACGTCTGCAACATCCAGCCCGGGCAGCCGTCCTGCCGCGCCGCGCAGGAGCAAATGGACGGGGCTGAAGCCACGGTTCAGATACGCCCTGGTGCTGGTGGGGACAGGGACCAGGAGGAACTCTCCTGAACCTTCCGTGGCCGCACGGACCGCTCCGCCCAGAGCTCGTCCCAGGCTTCCCTTGAGCTGGTGCTGCCCATGCCTTTTGAAGGAGAGCAGCGCCTGGGCCAGCTCTTCGCGGTACACGCCGGCTGCGACCACCGGAAGCAGCACCGTCCCCGTCACGTCCATCAGCGCGGGGGCTCCGCTTTCCGCGCGGAACGGCGCCGCGGTGAGCCGCCGGATGTGGCGGTCGCACCGGATGCAGAGCGCCCGGTCTTCGGCTCCGCAGCACACGCAGTCCACGGGAACTGCCAGGGACATCAGGTCCGCCGCCGCCCCCGCGAGCTGCTCCAGGATGCCAAAGACTGTGCTGCCGTGTTCTCCGCGGTGCCTGGCGCTGAACCCGGGAGGCGGGGTGAGATCGGGGTCCAGACGGACAGGTGCTGCTGCCCTGTCACGCGATCCTGTTCTGGTGGCCACTCTCCGACTATCCGCCCTGCGGCGGTGCCATCACAACACCCGGCTGCCACATGTGGACAAAGCCCTGACTGCAGGACCAAGCCTCCGGGAGAGGGTTTCTTAGCCTGGAAACGAGGGGTCGGTGGGGCCTTTGATCTGTGGAGACCACCCGTTGCCGAGGCGTTGGAAGATGCCCTCTGCCGACTGGGCATAAATGTCCTCGGGCCCGTTCCCGGCGCTCAAGGCGACGAGGCCAGGCCAGGGCGCCAGCTGCTGCGGCTGCCCGGAGGCGAGTGACAGCAGCTCCGGCGTGACGTTCGACGCCGCTGAGCCCTTCATGACCGCGATGGTCGTATCGGTGACCCACGCGCCCTGATCGGGGTCACTGCCGGTTGCCAGGGTGATGGGCGGCGTCAGCTCCCGGGGTGTCCCGTCGCCGCCGCGGATAATGCCGGTCACCTGGACCCGGGTCTTACCGTTCTGCTCCGAAATCACCAGCGCTCGGACTCCTTCCCTCGAAATCCGGAACTCTTTGACTGTCCGGCCGGCCAGCCAGGCCGGCGTCAGGGTGACCGAAGGTACGGTGGCACCCTCGGCGATCCCGGCCGGGCGGTAAGCCACCACTTCGGTGTCCCCCGAACCTCCCGGCCCGGCCGACCAGACCCATTCATTGAGCCCGAAGGATGGCCGGCTCAGGGTGCTCCTGGTGGTGAGCGCCCTGGCCGGCTGCCCGGGACTGATGCTGTACAGCGTGGTGCGGCTCTCATTGAGGAAGGCAGCCGTCTGCGACACGGGAGATTCTGCGGGAAGCCTGGGGTTGAGGGAGGACACGGGCTGCATATCGGGCAGCGGTGAAACCCTGTTGTTTTCGTAGCGCACCAGGTCGTTGCCGCTGATGGCAATCTGGCGGGACGGCACGTTCTTGTCCTGCACCGGCGGAAGCACGGACCCGTTGTCTTCCACCCGCACCAGGTCCTGGTTGGCGCGCAGCTCGACGTTGACGACGTCGGGCTGGCTGCGGAACGTCAACGTCAGCTGCATCTGCATCCGCAGCCGGTCCTCCGGCGACGTCTCCATGAGTTCCTTGGCCGTCAGGTCCACCTGCGCGGCACCGGAAACCACCGGGACCGACTCGCGGGCCAGCTTGATGCCGGAGGGAAAGGCGCTTGCGACGGCGCCGCGCAGGTAGGGTGCCGGCCCGGCCAGCAGGGCACTGGTCATCGCTTTGACCGTCTTGTTCTTGATGAACCAGCGGACATCCGGGACGGCGAACGTAAAGGAGGGATCGTAGAAGTAGATGGGGAACGCGCCGTAGATGACCTTGAAGGTTTCCTCCGCGATGGCGGTGCCGTCCGGGATGGCGGAGATCCTCCACTCACCGTCCACCTGGGTGACGGTCACCGGGATGTTTTCAATCGTCCCCTCCGGCGACTGTGTGGCAATGCCGTCAGCATCCACCGTGTAGGCGACGTCCAGCTCGTAGTTGTAGACGTTCTCCGTGCCGGTTGCCACCACCCGCGCTTCCCGGTAGACGAGGGCACGCTGGTCCGGTTTCCAGGACACGGAGGATGCCTGCGTCAGGTACTGTCGCGCCACCGCGTAGTCGTCTTCGTAGCCGCTGCCGGCCCGGTAGAAGTAATCGATGATGGTCTCGGGTGAGGCGCCCGGCTGTGGTGCGGCCGGCAGGAACACCGGCGCGCTGAGGTTCCCTGCGCTGCCCTCGCTGCTCTTGCCCACCGGCCCTGACGTGGGAATCCTGGCGCAGCCGGCCAGCAGGACGAGCAGGAGGACCAGCAGGGAAGCGGACAGTTTCGCCTGTCGGCCGGCATGGCCCGTCATGTTCTCTCCTCCTGTGCAGGTACCGTTCCGGCCGCGGCGCCTGTTCCCAGGACCAGCATGTTGCTGTTCCCCGACTCTCCGGGCATCACGATGTCCTCCGGCTCGAGCTGGACCGGCGATTTGTCGATTTCTTCCCCCTGGCGCAGGGGCAGCGTCAGCCGGAAGTTGGCCCCGCTGCCTTTCTTGCCCCACGCCTGGAGCCAGCCGTTGTGCAGCTTAGTGTCCTCCATGGCGATGGACAGGCCAAGGCCGCTTCCACCGGTAGTGCGGGCGCGGGCGGGGTCGGCCCGCCAGAAACGGTCGAAGACGCGCGCTGCCTCTGCCGGCGCCATTCCGATTCCGTGGTCCCGGACGGCAATCCCGACGGCGGTCTGGCTGGCTGCGACCGTGACGGTGACGGGCTTTCCTTCGCCGTGCTCCACGGCGTTGAGGATCAGGTTCCGCATGATCCTGTCGATGCGCCGTGCGTCCATCTCCACGATGACGGCACCTTCCGGCGCCCTGAGGACAATCTCCGAACCATATTCAGCAGCTACCGGCGCAGCACCCTCAATGGCATGTGCGACCACCTGCAGGATGTCTTCCGCTTCGGCGTCGAGCACTGCCACACCGGCATCGAAGCGGGAGATTTCAAGCAGGTCCGACAGCAGTGACTGGAAGCGCTCAACCTGGTTGTAGAGCAGCTCGGCGGAGCGCTTGTTGATGGGGTCGAAGTCGTGGCGCGCGTCGTACAGGACTTCCGCCGCCATCCGGACTGTGGTCAGCGGTGTGCGCAGTTCATGGGAGACGTCGGAGACGAAACGCTGCTGCATCTGCGAAAGGGTTGCCAGCTGGGTGATCTGCTCCTGGAGGCTGGCTGCCATGTGGTTGAAGGATGCACCCAGGCGCGCAACTTCGTCTTCTCCCCGGACAACCATCCGTTCCTGCAGCTGGCCGGCAGCGAGTTTCTCCGACACCATGGCCGCATGGCTGACCGGGCTGACCACGTTGCGGGTGACGTACCAGGCGACGGCACCGATCAGCAGGACCAGCACGGCGCCGCCGGCCCAGAGGACGCTCTGGATCTCGTCCAGGGTCTGCTGCGCGGTGTTCAGGTCGTAGATCAGGTACAGCTCGTAGACGGTGCCGTTAAACGTCACCTTGTTGCCCACTGCAATGCCGGGGCGGTCTTCGGTGCCCACCGGAATGACGGTGGAGGCCCAATACTGGTCCTTCCCCGACTCCTGCACGGCCTTGCGCAGTTCGGGCGGGATGACGCTGACCGTCAGCTGGTCCGAGGCCCGGGATTCGACCCAGCGGTTCCTGGGCTTCGTCTGTTCCGGCATGGCCTCAAAGACGTACCTGCGCTGGATGACCGAACCCCGGCCTTCCACCGCGTTGAGGGTGTCGTACACCAGGGTGATGACACTGGCCTGGTCGGTGACCTGCGCGCCGTCGAACGTGTCCTGCACCTGCTTGACGTGGTAGCTGGTTTCGGACTCGGCCTGCGCCAGCCGCTCCTGGAAAAGGTTGTTGGCGATCTGGTTGGACAGGTAGGCGCCCACAACCGCGAACGAGGTGACGGCCAGGAGGAGCGTGGTGAGGACGGTGCGGAACTGCAGCGACCGGCGCCACCGCCGGTGAAGGGACCGGCCGATGAAGCGCAGCGCCGGCAGGAACCGCCGGAATCCGGTCCTCACCAGCCGTGCAACGCGCAGGCTGACGATCAGGGCGCGCCGCTGCCAGAGATGGGCGCGGAACATCAGGTCCCGGAGACGGGCACTGACGGCGTCGGTGTGTTCGGGGCCAGGGGGCAGGCCGGCCCCGCCGGGATGTCCGGCGGCGGACTTGCCCGCGGGAGCGGGCGCGCCCGAACCGGGCGCACCGTCCTGTGCCGCGGGTTCAGGCCCCTGCTTTGTAGCCGACACCACGCACCGTCAACACGACTTCCGGAGCTTCCGGATCCTGCTCGATCTTGGACCGGAGCCGCTGGACATGGACGTTCACCAGGCGCGTGTCAGCAGCATGACGGTAGCCCCAGACCTGCTCGAGCAGCAGTTCCCGGGTGAACACCTGCCATGGTTTCCGTGCCAGGGCCACCAGGAGGTCGAACTCCAGGGGCGTCAGCGAAATCCGGTCGCTGCCCCGGCTGACCGTGTGTCCGGCGACGTCGATGGTGATGTCCGCGATGCGGAGGGTTTCCGGCGCCTTCTGGTCGCCGGGGCGGAGCCGGGCGCGGACGCGCGCCACCAGTTCAGCGGGTTTGAAGGGCTTGGGCACGTAATCGTCGGCGCCGGACTCAAGTCCGCGGACGACGTCGGACGTGTCCGACTTGGCGGTGAGCATGACGATGGGCACATCCGACTCTCCCCGGATCTGCCGGCAGACCTCGATGCCGTCCACGCCCGGAAGCATGAGGTCCAGCAAAACCAGGTCCGGCCGCGATGACCGGAAAATGTCGAGCGCCTGGGCGCCGTCCGCGCAAAAGACCGGCTCGAAGCCGTCATTGCGGAGGACAATTCCAATCATTTCGGCCAGCGCTTCATCATCGTCTACCACCAGAATGCGTGCCTTCATAGTTATATATTCCCTTATCAGGATGGCTTTGTCCTGTTCAGCGCCCTCCGGCATGGCGGGGCGCTAGGATGCCCGACGCCGGAACTATAGGCTGGTGCCACGCCGGACGTTTCGAGCGCCACGCCGGAATTGCGAAGCCGGCGCCAGGCCGACGGCGGACTGGACGGGGGGAAGGAACATCGTGTCACCAAAGGATTACGACGCGGAGGAGCCCGGAGGGCCGGGCCTGCCTGCCTGGGGGCAAACTCCAGCGCAGCACCAGCCCCCGGGAGGGCACCACCCGGAGCAGCAGCCGCCAGGCTGGCCGCCGCCGGCGGATCAGCAGCGTCCCTGGGGGCCGCCGGCGTGGCAGCAGCCATGGGGCCAGCCGGGTCCGTCATATCCGGGCTCGCAGGGCCCTCAGTACCCCAGCCCCGGGTATCCCTCCCAGGGCCACCCGTACGGCCAGCCAGGATATGTCGCTCCGCCCAAACCGGGCATTGTTCCGTTGCGCCCCCTGATGTTCGGGGAGATCATGGACGGTTCGTTCCAGACCATCAGGCGGAATGCCAAAGCCATGCTGGGCGCTTCGCTGCTGGCGCAGTCCCTCGCCGCCATCCTGACGGCTGTCCTTACAGCAGCCACGGCAACGTCGATGGGCTCCATCGAAGCCTGGGCGGAGAGCGCCAGCCCCGCCGATCTCACGTCGCTCGGCCTGGGCTTCGTTGCCGCCATTGTGCTGGTTGCCGTCCTGACCATCTTCATCGCCTCCGTCCTGCAGGGAGCCATGGTAGTGCCGGTGGCGCGGTCCATCCTTAACCGCCCTACCGGTTTCAAGCAGATGTGGGTCCTGGCGAGGCCGCGGGTCGGGGCACTGATGCGGCTGGCGGCGCTACTGATGGTTGCCGGGCTGGTTGCCATCCTCGTCCCGGCAGCGGCCGCCGTGGCGTTGATCGCCAGCATGGAACGGATGGGCGTCCTGTTGCTCATTCCCATGTTCCTGGGCTTTGTTGCCTTGTCCGTGTGGATCTACGTCAAACTGCTGGTGGCCCCGGCCGCCGTAGTAGTTGAGGAACTGGGCGCATTCGATGCCCTGCGCCGGTCCTGGGATCTGACCCGGGCCAACTGGTGGCGGATCCTTGGAATCACCGTGGTGGTGGGGATCATGGTGGGCGTCATCAGCCAGGTGGTCATGATCCCGGTGAGCCTTGTAGCCCCGCTGATGGCAGGCTTCCTTTCGCCCCATGGGGGCGCCGGGCAGGACGTGTCCATCGCCGTCGCCGTCGGCATCATCACCGCCGTCCTCGGTGCACTGGCAGGAGCGCTGGGCTATGCCTTCCAGACGTCTGTCATGGCGCTGATCTACATGGACCTCCGGATGCGCAAGGACGGACTCGATATCTCGCTGCTTCGCATGATGGAGTCCGGTGCGGATCCGGACGGCATCCCGGGCCGCGGCCAGGCGGCGGCCCGGCCCGGAGGTTACCCCGGTGGCTGGAACCCCGGCACCGGGCCTGCGCCGGGGGCATGGCCGGATGGCCGCTGAACCCCCGGTGCTGCCCGGGGCGGAGGAAGCCCGCCGCTGGGCAGCAGAGGAGCTTTCCCAACCTGAATACCGTGACGCTGCCCCGGGATGGGTCGAGACGCTGTGGGAGAACTTCCTGGACTGGCTTTCTACCCTGGACGGATCCGCGGATGCAGGCAGCACCGTGCCAAGCACCGTCATTGGGCTCGTGATCGCCGTGATCATCGCTGCCGCGGTGATCATTGCCAAGCCCCGGCTGAACCCCAAAGCGCGGCAGGTCAAGGAGGTGTTCGAACCCGAGGGCGAGCTGGCGGCCGGCGACTACCGTCAGCGCGCGGAGACCTCCGCGGCGGCTGGAAGGTGGGGGGACGCCGTCGTGGACCGTTTCCGGGCTCTGGTCCGCTCTGCCGAGGACCGCACCATCCTGGACCCCCAGCCCGGGCGGACAGCCGATGAGGTGGCCCGGGACCTGGCGCTCCCCTTCAGCACCGAAGGGCAGCGCCTGGACAGGGCGGCGGGCATGTTCGATGCCATCCGCTACGGGAACAGGACGGCGGACGCCGGCGACTACCGGGCGATGGCCGGCCTGGATGACGCGCTCGAAGCCCTCAAGCCCGTCCGCCGGCCGGGCAATCGGGACGAGGGCCACCAGGACTATGAGGCACCGCGCCCGGCGGTCCTGCCATGACCGGGGCGGTTCCGGCTTCTGCGGTGCAGGGAGGCACTTATGCGGACCAGGCATCCGTCCGCAGGACTGGGTGGCTCCGGCGGCACCGTGCCTTTGTGGCTTGTGCCGCCGTGGTGGCTGCCGCGCTGGTCCTGGTTCTCTGGGCGCAACTCAGTCCCAAGGGGGACGCCGTTCCGATGTCGGTCCACAACGCCGGTCCCGACGGCGCCCGCGCGGTGGCGCAGATCCTGGGCCGGCACGGAGTGGCCGTCCACGATGCAGGAAACTACGGGGCAGCCATGGCAGCACTGGAGGCCGGTTCTTCGCCCACACTGCTGCTGTACGACAGGAACGGCTTCCTGGACGGGCCCCGGCTCCGCAGCCTGGCGGCGTCCGCCCAGCGGGTGGTGGTGGTATCGCCCCGGCTGCAGACCCTGGACGCACTCGACGCCGGCATCCGGCAGGCAGGGGTTGTGCCGGAAGCGTCTCCAGTGCTGGAGCCCGACTGCAGCCTGCCTGACCCGCAGGCCGCAGGTACGGTTTCCGGAGAGTCCGGCTTCCTGTACGACGGCGGGACGACCTGCTACCGGCCGGACGGCTCCAGCGCAGGGCTGGTAGCCGTCGGCAGCGATGGCCAGCTCACCGTGGTGGGCAGCACCGCCGTCTTCAGCAACGGACAGCTGGACAGCCTGGGGCATGCCGCCCTGGCCATCCGGACCCTCGGTCCGTCTCCTGACCTTGTGTGGTACATCCCTACCCTTGAGGACCTGGACACCGGGGGCAGCCCCGCCAGCCTCGACGAACTGGCCCCCGGCTGGGCGCGTTTCCTGGGCCCGTGGCTCGCCCTGGTTGCCGTGGCGGCGATAGCCTGGCGCGGCAGGCGCCTGGGCCCGCTGGTGTTTGAGCCCTTGCCGGTTGTGGTGAAGGCAGCGGAGACTGCAGAGGGCCGGGCGAGGCTCTATCAGGACTCCCGCGCCGTGGACCAGGCGAGGGACAACCTTCGGGCCGGCACCCTGGTGCGGCTTTCCGGGCATCTGCGGACCGGGCCAGGGGCCACCGCCGGCCAGGTCATCGACGCAGCTGCCGAACTCCTCGGCAAGCCCGCCCCGGAGCTCCGCGAACTGATCAACGAACGTCCCGGCACCGAGGCGAGGCTTGTGGCCTGGTCCCGGGAGCTGGACACCCTAGAGAAAGAAGTCAAGAGCCGATGAGCGAGCAAGGCAGCAGCCCCCGGGTCCTGGACCACATGGATCATGATTCCGCCCGGCAGGCCCTTCTGGACGTGCGGCACGAGGTGGCCAAGGCCGTCGTGGGGCAGGACGCCACCGTCACGGGACTGCTGATTGCACTCCTTTCCCAGGGCCACGTGCTTCTGGAGGGGGTTCCGGGCGTCGCCAAAACGCTGCTGGTGCGTGCCTTGTCTGCGGCCCTGAGCCTGGACACGAAGCGCGTGCAGTTCACCCCGGACCTCATGCCCGGAGACGTCACGGGATCCCTGGTCTACGACTCCCACACCTCCGAATTCACGTTCCGTGAAGGGCCGGTGTTCACCAACATCCTGCTGGCAGACGAAATCAACCGGACGCCGCCCAAAACGCAGGCATCCCTGCTCGAGGCCATGGAGGAACGGCAGGTTTCCGTGGACGGAGTGTCCCGGCTGCTGCCAGCACCGTTCCTCGTTGCTGCCACCCAGAACCCTGTTGAGTATGAAGGTACCTACCCCCTGCCCGAGGCGCAGCTGGACCGGTTCCTGCTCAAACTGACCATGCCGCTGCCCGGGCGCCAGGACGAAATGGAGGTCATCCGGCGCCATGCTGCCGGCTTTGACCCGCGCGACCTCACGGCTGCGGGGGTCAGGGCAGTAGCAGGTGCGGCAGACCTGTCGAAAGCCCGGCAGGCCGTGGCGTCAGTGGCGGTGGACCCTGAAATCATCGGCTACATCGTGGATCTGGTGCGCGCCACCCGCTCGGCCCCGTCATTCCTGCTCGGAGTCTCTCCCCGCGGGGCCACGGCACTGCTGAACACGTCCCGGTCCTGGGCCTGGCTGTCAGGCCGGAGCTTCGTAACCCCGGACGACGTCAAGGCCCTCGCACTCCCCTGCCTCCGGCACCGCGTGGCGCTTCAGCCGGAAGCCCAGATGGACGGGGTCCGGGTGGATGACGTGCTGGGCAGCATCCTGGCCTCCGTTCCCGTTCCCCGCTGATGGCCATCTCCGGGCGTTTCGTGCTGCTGGTGCTGCTGGGGGTGGTGCCGGTCATCCTGCTGCCCGGCTGGGGAACGGTGCTGCTGGTGTCCGGGGTGCTGGCAGCCCTTGCCGCCGTCGACCTTCTGGCAGCGGCCCCGCTGCGGACGGTCAGCCTGCTGCGCACACAGCCCGGAAACGTCACCCTGCACGCGGCGGTGGATGCTGTGCTCACGGTCCGGAACGACGGCGGGCGCCGGCTCCGCGGCGTCCTGCGCGACGCCTGGCAGCCCTCGGCGGGAGCGCAGAACGCCGTACAGGACATTGAGGTTCCGGCCAATGAGAGCAGGCGCGTCACGGTACGGCTGCGTCCCGTCCGGCGGGGAGACCTCCGGGCACCGCACGCCACCCTCCGCTCGTTTGGCCCCCTGCTGCTGGCGGCGCGCCAGCGGACCGTGCCGTGCCCGGGCTCGCTGCGGGTGCTGCCGCCTTTCCACTCCCGCAGGCACCTGCCGTCCAAGCTGCGGAAACTGCGCGAGCTCGACGGCAAGGCCGCGGTGCAGATCCGCGGCGCGGGCACCGAGTTCGATTCCCTGCGGGACTATGTGCGGGGCGACGACGTCCGGTCGATTGACTGGCGGGCCACGGCACGCCGGTCCGCGGTGGTGGTACGCACCTGGCGGCCCGAACGGGACCGCCGTGTGGTCATGGTCCTCGATACCTCCAGGACATCGGCGGCAAGGATCGACGACGAAACGCGCCTGGACACGGGCATGGAAGCGGCACTCCTGCTGGGTGTCCTCGCGGAGCGGGGCGGGGACCGGGTGGACTTCCTCGCCTTTGACCGCCGGACGCGCGCCAGGGCAGGATCCTCCGGGCAGGGAAACCTCCTGGGCCAGCTGGTCCAGGCCATGGCACCGCTGGAGGCCGAACTCATTGAGATGGACTGGCCGGCCGTCCCGGCGCAGGTCCGCGCCGTTTCCGCGCACCGGTCCCTCGTTGTGCTGCTCACCTCGCTGGACGGCGGCGCGCCCGAGGAAGGCCTGCTTCCCGTCGCGGCCCAGCTGGCCCGGCAGCACGTGGTGGTAATTGCGGCGGTCCGGGACCCGCAGCTGGGAACCATGCTGGGAGAACGCGGCGACGCCACCGGTGTCTTTCGGGCCGCAGCGGCCGAGCGGGCGCTCCTGCAGCGTGCGGCGATCAGCGCAGAGCTCCGGCAGCACGGCGTATCAGTAGTGGACGCCGAACCCCACCAACTGCCGCCGCGGCTCGCTGACATGTACATCAGGCTCAAGGCTGCCGGTACATTGTGAGGTCACAGCACCTTGTTCCAGCCGCTTTCCCAGCAGGAGGTTCCCCATGAACGTTCCCATCTACCAGCAGGCCCTCGGCGCGGACTTTTCGCGCCTGCAGCCCGAGCTGCAGGACTACTTCTCCCTGGTGCCGGGCTCGGGCCGCTACGGCGTGGGAGAAGGAACGTTCGACGTCGTGGGCTGCCGTCAGGAATGGCTCCGGCCTTTGCTGCGGCTGACCAGCGGGGAGGAAGCCTTCTTTCCCGAGTACGGCGAAAACATTCCGTTCCGCATCGAGAACCACGCCCACCAGGACCCTTTTGGCCGCTCCAGCCTCACGGCCCGCCGTGAGATCCGGTTCCCGGGGCGCGCCCGCATCTTCCAGGACACCACAAGCGCCACCCGCCGGAACGGTGCACCCCAGCTGGTGGATTACGTGGGCCGGTACCGGCGGCTGGTCACCGACCTGAACCTGAGTGTCACGGCAGAGGGCCGGCTCCGGGGCGTATCGGAAGCATCCCGGCTCCTCCTGGGCCCGCTCCGTATCCCCCTTCCTGCCGCCCTGGACGCCAAAGCATACGCAGAACAGTGGTGGGACCCGGCAGAAGGTCCCGCCGGTAAACACCGGATCCAGGTGAAGGTCATCCAGCCGCAGATCGGCCTGGTCCTGGTCTACGCCGGCAGCTTCGACTACCGGCTGCGCCCCTACAGCGGCGGCAGCTCAGCCCAAAGCTTCCTGCCGCGCTACGCGCAGCCGGACCGCTGGGAGAACCGGGTCTGACGCCGCTGGCGAAAGCCGCGCCGGCTAGCCCTGGGCGAGCTGGTTCAGCCCGTCCGCAAGCTGGGTAAGCCTGCCAAGCACCGCTGTGGCCTGCGACGGCGAGCCGCCGGCGAGCCCGGCCAAGGGTGTCACCCGGATGGAGGCCAGAGTGTGTGCCGAAAGGCCCAGCTGCCGCCAGGGCCGCCACACGGCCTCCACCGATTCAGCGACCTTGGGCAGCGCCCCGCCGGCTGCCTCCACGGCGCCGAGCCACAGGCTTGAGCCTGATTCCACCGCTCCAGCCAGCTGCTCCCACTGCCGGGACGTCAGGGCTTTCAAAGGAACAGCTATGCCGTCCGCTCCGGCAGCCAGGATCTGTTCGAAGGGCGCTTCCACCTCGGGAACGGCGATCACCGCTTCGGCGGCGCCCGCGGCCCGCAGGGCGTCAAGGACCAGCCGCCACGATTCGCGTGCTTCAGACGCCGGCACCGCCCGGAGGGTGCGGTAGCCGCTGGAGGTGGGAATGGTGCCGGCCAGCACCGCGGCGACGTCCGGCTCGTCCACCTGGACTACCAGGCGCGCACCCGGTACGGCGGCCGCCACCCGGGAGAGGTATCCGCCCACACCGGCGGCAAGCGAGGCTGCAAGGTCCCGCCGGGCGCCATAGTCGAGGAGGGCGCGCTCGCCGTTGTGCAGGTGGAGCCCGGCCGCCAGGCTCAGCGGCCCCACCAGCTGGACCTTGATCTCTGCGGCAGGCCGTTCCTCGGCTCCGGCCACGTCGGCGAGGACGTTAATGTCCGTGGCCAGGGCTGACGCGGCGCGGCGGAAGTCCTTGCCGGGCCGGTCGACCAGCCGCCACCCATAGGGCTGGACGTCGACGGCCAGCTCGGCCAGGAGGCTGGCCGTACGCCCCAGGGCATCGGAACCAACTCCGCGGTCCGGCAGTTCGGCGAGGAAGGGCAGATGCGGGCTGCCGAGTTCGCCCCGGATGATCCGGGCGGCCTCCACGGGGTCTTCGCCCGGCCACGGTCCCAGCGCAGTGGCCGTCACTTCCCGCGGCGGAGCGGGCGCCGGTGAGGAGGCACCGCCACGGGGTTCAGGCCTTTCGACCATGCTCACGCGAGGGCTGATGCCTGCGGGTGCTGGCCCGAGGCTGCCTCGTGGTCTTCCGCGATGGCCTCATGGTGCCTTATGACTTCCCCGATGATGAAATTGAGGAACTTCTCGGCAAAGGCAGGGTCCAGGTGGGCGTCCTCGGCGAGGCGGCGAAGCCTGGCGATCTGGGCGGCCTCACGGCCGGGGTCCCCGGCGGGCAGCCGGTGGGCGGCCTTGAGGAAGCCCACTTTCTGGGTGGCCTTGAAGCGCTCGGCCAGCAGGTAGACCAGGGTGGCATCAATGTTGTCGATGCTTGAACGGATGGAGAGCAGTTCAGCCATCACCGACTGGTCCACCTGGTCCGCCAGCGAACTTGCTGAGGGGTCGTAGTCATCGGCGTCAGGAGTGTGAAGGTTGTGCTGCGTCATGGTTCAAGTCTATGGGCAGGCACCGGAATCACCCGGGTGTTAAGCGCCGGTGCCGGTATCCGGCACCGGCGCTTCGGGCTCCGACGCGGCGCCGAGTCCTGCCGCTCAGATGCCCAGCAGGGCTCGGTGCGCTTCCCTCCGCTTCGCCTGTTCCTGCGGATCCGGTACGGGCAGGGACGCGATGAGCCGCCGGGTGTAGTCGTGCTGCGGGTTTCCCATCACCTGGCTGCCGATCCCCTGCTCCACGAGCCTGCCCTTATAGAGGACGCCCACCCAGGAGGAGAGGGTGTCCACCACCGCGAGGTCATGGCTGATGAACAGGCAGGCGAAGCCAAACTCCTGCTGGATGTCCCTGAACAGTTCTAGGACCTTGGCCTGCACCGAAACATCCAGTGCGGACGTCGGCTCATCGGCGATCAGCAACCGGGGATTCAGGCTGAGTGCCCGAGCCAGCGACGCCCGCTGGCGCTGGCCGCCGGACAGTTCGTGCGGGTACCGTGCCGCGTACGACGCCGGGAGCTGGACTGATTCAAGCAGCTCGCCGACGCGTTTGCGAGCCTGCGCCGGGCTTGGCTTCGTGTGGATGACCATGGGTTCGGCGATACAGTCCCCGATGGTCAGCTGCGGGTTGAAGGACGCCGCCGGGTCCTGGAACACAAACCCTATGTCCTTGCGGAGCGGCTTGAAGGTCCGTTCCTTGAGGTTCAGCATCTCGTATCCCAGCACCTTCAGGCTGCCGCCGGTGGTCCTGTTGAGGCCGGCGATGGCCCGCCCGATGGTGGTCTTCCCGGAGCCGGACTCCCCCACCAGGCCGAACACTTCGCCCCTGGACAGCGTAAAGCTGACCCTGTCCACTGCCTTGAAAGCCGGTGTTCCCAGCCTCCCCGGATACTCGATGGACAGGTTGTCGGCCTCCACGAGGACTTCCTCCTCCTGGTGGGCCCGGCTGGCCAGTCCTGCGGAGGCGGAGTTCCGTCCGAGGTGCGGCACCGCGGCGAGGAGGCTGCGGGTGTAGTCCTGCCGCGGTTCTGCGAACAGGGTGCGGGCCGGAGCCTCCTCCACCACGTCGCCCTGGTACATCACCACCACCCGGTCGGCCAGGTCTGCCACCACCCCCATGTTGTGCGTGATGAGCACAATGGACGTGCCGTACTTGTCCCGCAGGTCCCTGAGCAGTTCCAGGATTTCCGCCTGCACTGTGACGTCCAGGGCCGTGGTGGGCTCATCGGCGACAATAAGCCCGGGATTCAGGGCCAGTGCCGCGGCGATGACCACCCGCTGCTTCTGCCCGCCCGAGAACTGGTGGGGGTAGTAGTTGACCCGGTGTTCCGGATCGGGGATCCCCACCTTGCGCAGCGCTTCAATGGCCCGGGTTTTGGCCTCCTTGGCTGAAACCCGCTTCCCGTCGCTTCCGGTGTGCGCCCGGATGCCTTCGGCAATCTGCCAGCCCACGGTGAACACCGGGTTCAGTGCGGTGGACGGTTCCTGGAACACCATGGCAACGTCCCGGCCGCGGATCTGGCGGAGCCGGGCGGCGCTGACGCTGATGACGTCGGCCCCGTTGATCAGCACCGCCCCGGAGCTGCTGGCCGTTTCCGGGAGCAGGCCCAGGATGGTCTTGGCGGTGACCGTCTTGCCGGATCCGGACTCCCCCACAATCGCCAGCACCTCCCCCTTCCTGACCTCGAGGCTGACGTCCTTGACTGCCTGGACCGGACCGCCGTCCGTGGCGAACGTGACCTGGAGGTGGTCGATGTCGAGAACGGGGCGGCCGTCGTCGGGCTCCCCGTTGGGGCTCCGCCCGGACAATGGATCGATATTGACGGTCATGATGCCCTCGCTTCGGTTGCGATGGCGGCGTTGTCCACCGGCGCCGGGGAACTGCCGCCCGTGCTCTTGCGGCCGCGGAGGCGTGGATCGTTCAGGTCGTTGATGCTCTCGCCTACCAGGGTCAGCCCCACTACGGTCAGCACGATCGCCAGGCCGGGGAACAGCCCGGTCCACCAGATGCCGGACGTGGTGTCGGCGAGCGCCTTGTTGAGGTCGAAGCCCCACTCCGCGGCCGAACTGGGCTCAATGCCGAAGCCCAGAAAGCCAAGGCCGGCCAGGGTGAGGATGGCTTCGGAGGCGTTCAGGGTGAAGATCAGCGGCAGGGTCCGGGTGGCGTTGCGGTAGATATGGCGGGTCATGATGCGGATGTTGGACGCTCCCACCACTTTGGCGGACTCCACGAAGGGCTCAGCCTTCAGCCTGACGGTCTCGGCCCTGATGACCCGGAAATACTGCGGAATGAAGACCAGAGTGATGGCCGTGCCGGCAGCGAAGATGCCGCCGATGAGGCTGGACTGTCCTCCGCTGATGACGATGGCCATGACAATGGCCACCAGCAGTGACGGGAAGGCGTACACGGCGTCGGCAATGACCACCAGGATCCGGTCGAGCCACCCGCCGAGGTAACCGCTGACCAGGCCCAGGACAACGCCGACGACGATGGACATGGACACGGCGACGACGATCACCATGATCGCCGTCTGTGCGCCCCAGATGACCCGCGAGAGGACGTCGTAACCGCCCACGGTCGTCCCCAAAAGGTGCTTGCCGCCTGGGGCCTGCTGCGTGGGGAAGTTGCCGTCGGCGTCGGAAAGCTGGGAGAAACCGTAGGGTGCCAGCAACGGTGCGAAAAGCGCCGTCAGGACGAACAGGCCGGTGAGGACCAGCCCTGCGACCAGCATGCCGCGCTGGAGGCCAACGCTTTTGTTGAAGTGTGAGACCACCGGCAGGCGGCGGTACCAGGGAGCCCGTGGACTTTCCATCGGAACGGGAACGGCGGGGATGCTCATGGTCAGTACCTCACGCGGGGATCGATCAGCGCGGCAATAATGTCCACGATGAAGTTGGTCATGGCCACGATGATGGCGAGCAGCACCACGATGCCTTGCACGGCCACGAAGTCACGGGCCGTGAGGTAGTTGGCGAGCTGGAATCCCAGGCCTTTCCATTCGAATGTCTTCTCGGTCAGCACCGCCCCGCCGAGCATCACTGCTATTTGCAGGCCCATCACCGTGATGATGGGTATCAGTGCGGGCTTGTAGGCATGCTTGGTGACCAGGCGGTATTCGCTGACGCCCCTGGACCGGCCGGCCTCAATGTAGTCCCTGCCCAGGGTGCCGATGACGTTGGTCCTGACAAGGCGGAGGAAGATGCCGGCTGTCAGCAGCCCCAGCGCCACCGCGGGCAGGACGGCGTGGGCCATGACATCTCCCAATGCGGCCATGTTGCCGCTTCGAAGCGCGTCCAGCCAGTAGATTCCGGTGGGTGCCTCCAGTGACGTCAAGGCCAGTTCGCTGGACGTCCTGGCCCGCCCTGCCACCGGCAGCCAGCCGAGCCAAACCGAGAAGGTCAGCTTCAGCAGCATGCCGGCGAAAAACACGGGGGTCGCGTAGCAAAGAATGGCGAAGACCCGCAGGACGGCGTCCGGCGCCTTGTCCCGGCGGTGGGCCGCCACCATGCCCAGCGGAATGCCAACCACGAGGGCGACGAGCAGTGCGTTGATGCTCAGCTCCAGGGTGGCCGAGCCGTAGGTTGTCAGGATTTCGGAGACGGCGCGGTTGTCCGTGAGCGTCCGGCCGAAGTTGCCGGTGGCCAGCTGGCCGAGGTACTCGAAGTACTGGACCAGGATGGGCCGGTCGTAGCCGGCCGCCTGGATCCGCTCCTGGAGCTGGTCCGCCGGCAGGCGCCCTCCCATGGCTGCGGTGATGGGGTCGCCGGTGATCCTCATCAGGAAGAAGACCATGGTTACCAGGATGAAGATGGTGGGGAAGATCAGCAGGAACCGGACCAGGATGTACTGTCCCAATCCACCGCCGGATGATTTTTTGGCGGCCGGGAGCAGTCCGTCCGCGTCAGTTGGTGGCGCGTCAATCAATGTCGTCATGGGTACCTCAGGTTGTCTTTGCGGTGCCCGCGGCGGGCCGGCACCGCATCCCGTCCAGCACGCGGGGCGGGACACGGGCGCCTGGCAACAGGCGCACCGTGTCCCGCCCCGTGTGCGGTCAGAGCCGGATGTTTCGGTGGACCTACTTGGACATCACGCCAAGACGGGTCTTGAACGAGGCATCGAGGGTCTTTTCGACTCCCTGGACATCCGTTCCGGCCACCATGACCTGGGCGCCCTGCAGCAGCGGCAGCGTGGAGAGGTCCTTGGCGATAGCTTCCTGGGCCTCGCCCAGGAGTTCGCTCCGCTCAGCCTTGTCCGTGGTGACCAGCTGCTGCTTCACGATGTCCGTCACGGCCGGGTTCTCGTAGTGGTTGCCGAGGAAGTTGCCCGGGATAAAGAACGGCGTCAGGTAGTTGTCCGCGTCCGAATAGTCCGGGAACCAGCCCAGCTGGTACACGGGGTAGGCGTCGGCCCGGCGTTCCTTGGTGTAGGTGGTCCACTCTGTGGACTTGAGGTCGACGGTGAAGAGCCCTGACTTTTCGAGCTGTTCCTTGACCAGCGCGTACTCGTCGGCCGCGGAGGTGCCGTAGCGGTCCGTGTACTGCAGCTTCACGTCAACCACCGAGGTGATGCCGGCATCGGCCAGGACCTGCTTTGCCTTGTCCAGGCTCGGCTTGCCGCTCCCGTCACCGTAGAGGCTCTTCAGCGGCTCGGTTGCGCCTTCGAATTCCTTGGGCACGTAGGAGTAGACCGGAGTGTAGGTGTCCTTGAAGACCTGCGAAGCAATGACGTCACGGTCAACGAGGTGGGCGATGGCCTGGCGGACGGCAAGGGCCTTGGCAGGATCGGCTTCCGGGGTCTTCGCGCCGAACGGCATGGTGTCAAAGTTGAACACCATGTAGCGCAGTTCCCCGCCCGGGCCCTTGTGGACCTTCACCTTGTCGTCGCCTTCAAGGTCTGCGACGTCGGTAGCGGTAAGGATGCGCCCGGCGACGTCGATGTTGCCCTGCTGGACATCGAGCTTCAGGTTGTTCGGGTCCGCGTAGTGCTTGAGGGTGGCTCCGTCGTTGGACGCAGCGCCCAGCAGCCCCTGGTAATCCGGGTTGGGCTTGAAGCTGACCAGTTCGTTCTTCTTGTAGCTTTCAATCGTGTACTGGCCGGCGAACGGCTTGGCCGCAACGATGGCGTCGTCGTCCATGATCTTGTCCGCCGGGAAGACTTCCTCGTCCACGATCGGACCGGGGTTGGAGGCAAGCACGCCCGGGAACACCTGGTCGTTTCCGGCTGCAAGGGTGAACACCACGGTGTTGGCGTCCGTCGCCTCGATCTTTTCCATGTTGGCGAGCAGTGACGCCGGCCCGTTGGGGTCGTCGATCGTCTTGACGCGGTTGAAGGAAAACACGACGTCGGACGAATCCAGCGTGTTGCCGTTGGCGAACTTCAGGCCGGGCTTGAGCTTCACGGTGTATTCGGTGGGGCTGGTGAAGGAAGCGGACTCCGCAATGTCCGGGGTGGCATCGGCAGTGCCGGGTTTGTAGTTGAGCAGGAACGGGTAGATCTGGTTCATGACCATGAAGGATCCGCCGTCATAGGATCCGGCCGGATCCAGGGTGACCACTTTGTCCGTGGTGCCGTATGTGATGGCGCCACCCCCGGTATCGCCGGTCGAGGTTCCGCCGCCGCCTGAGGGGCCCGTGCAGGCAGTCAGTGCGAGGGCGGAAATGCCTGCCAGCGCGATTGCGCCGTGCAGTGCTTTGTTGCTCTTCGTCATCTAAGAACTTTCTGTTCGATGAGTGCGCGCCCGCCGACCGCTGATGGGTGCATTTGCTCAGGCGGGAAGCGCGCGGTGCTGATGCCTAGATTCAATCAGAGAGTCAACACTCATCCCGGACCATTTTGTGAGTTGAGACACAAAATTTACCTGATTGCCCCCGCAGCCACGGTACAACCAACAACACCGCCCCGGCGGAACCGGGGCGGTGCTGGGGACATGCTGGTTTAGAGCTCGGCGCGCTGAAGCGAGCGGGCGGCGTCGATGGTTGCCTGGCCCAGCACCCGGCTGCCCTGGTAAAGGACAATCGTCTGGCCCGGGGCCACTCCCCGCAGCGGGGTGGTGAGCCGGACTACCAGCTGGCCGGCGGCGGCGGCGTCCCCGCCGTGGCCTGTCACTTCCATGCGTGCCGTCGCGGGCACGGGGTCGCCGTGGGCACGGACCTGGGCGTGGCAGTCGAATTCCCCGCCCGTCTCCACCTCGGCGATGGGCAGTCCTGCCCAGGAGACCTTGATGCCGCGGATCTCGTCGATGGCCAGCAGGGCCTCCGGGCCCACTACCACCTTGTTTTCCTTGGGCCGGATCTCCAGGACGAAGCGGGGCTTCCCGTCGGCGGCGGGCGTGCCCAGTTTCAGGCCGCGGCGCTGGCCCACGGTGAAGGCGTTGGCGCCCGGGTGCTCGCCGACCTTTGTGCCGGTTTCGTCCACGATGTCCCCGGTGGTCATGTCGATCTTTTCGGCGAGCCATCCGGCGGTGTCACCATCGGGGATGAAGCAGATGTCGTGGCTGTCCGGCTTGTTGGCTACCGAGAGTCCGCGGCGTTCAGCCTCCGCGCGGACTTCAGCTTTGGAAGGCGTGTCGGCCAGCGGGAACATGGAGTGCTTGAGCTGCTCGTGCGTCAGGACGCCCAGGACGTAGCTCTGGTCCTTGGCCCAATCAGCGGCCCGGTGGAGCTCGCGGTTACCGTCAGCATCCTCGATGACCTTGGCGTAGTGTCCGGTGCACACGGCGTCGAACCCCAGGGCGATGGCTTTTTCCAGGAGCGCGGCGAACTTGATCCGCTCGTTGCACCGCATGCAGGGGTTGGGCGTGCGGCCGGCGGCGTACTCATCGATGAAGTCCTGGACAACGTCTTCCTTGAACCGCTCGGAGAAATCCCAGACGTAGTACGGGATGCCAAGGACGTCGCAGGCGCGCCACGCATCGCGGGAGTCCTCGATGGTGCAGCAGCCGCGGCTTCCGGTGCGGAGCGTGCCGGGCATGCGCGAAAGCGCCAGGTGGACGCCGACGACGTCATGCCCCGCCTCGACGGCGCGGGCGGCGGCGACGGCGGAGTCGACTCCGCCGCTCATGGCTGCTAGAACTCGCATGGTGGCTTTCCCTCGGGTTTCCCGGCTCCGGGCCGGTGCTGGCGGACGTGCGCGGCTGGCTGCGCTGGGTGGCGGCGCTGGATAAGGACGCTGGGTTCCGGCGCCAATTCCCGGCGCTGATTCTTGGGGCTGATTCTAAGGGCAGGCAGGCTCCCGGAAACGATCCTTGCCTATCTATTCTACGGCCTCAGCACAGAGCCCCGTCAGGCCGGCCTCCGTCAGCCGCCGTTGAGGGGCCGGCGCGCAAGCGTTCCTGCGGTCTGGATGCTGGACTCGTGCCCGGCCATCCCCGCCTGCCGCGCCCGGGCATAGGCGTCAGGCAGCGCGGCCAGGAGGGCGTCGACGTCGCCCTCCACCGAGGCATGGCCCAGGGTGAACCGCTGCGCGCCCCGCGCCGTCTCCTCGTCCAGGCCCATGGCCAGCAGAACGTGGGAAGGCCTGGGCACACCCGCCGTGCAGGCCGAACCGGTGGATGACTCCACGCCGGCCAGGTCCAGGAGGAACAGCAGGGAATCCCCCTCGCAGCCGGGAAAAGTGAAATGCGCGTTGCCGGGGAGCCGGCCGTTTCCGGCGGCACCGCGCAGGACGGCTTCCGGAACCCGTTCCAGGACACCGTCAATCAGCCGGTCGCGGAGGCCCGCAATGCGTGTGGACTCGGCGCCCAGGGTGGCTGCGGCCTTCTCAGCGGCAGCGGCGAAGGCTGCGATCGACGCCGTGTCCAGGGTGCCCGAGCGGACGTCCCTTTCCTGGCCTCCGCCGTGCTGGACGGGGGTAAGTTTCACGGACCGCCCCAACAGGAGCGCACCCACCCCAACCGGGCCGCCGATCTTGTGGCCGGAAATGGACATGGCGTCAAGGCCTGAGGCCTTGAAATCCAGGGGGAGGGAACCGAACGCCTGGACCGCGTCCGAGTGCACGGGGACCCCGGCGGCGTGCGCCAGCTCCACGATCCTGCTGATGGGCTGGATGGTGCCCACCTCGTTGTTGGCCCACATCACGGTAACCAGGGCGATGGTGCCCGGGTCACGGGAAAGTTCAGCGTCAAGGACGGCGAGGTCCACCACTCCGTCGCTGTCCACCGGCAGCCAGACCACCTCGGCGCCTTCGTGGCGTTCCAGCCACTCCACCGTGTCCAGGACTGCATGGTGTTCGACGGCGGAGCAGAGGACGCGGCGCCGCGCGGGCACGTCAGCCACGCGGGACCAGTACAGCCCCTTCACGGCAAGGTTGTCAGCCTCCGTACCGCCCGAGGTGAAAATGACTTCCGACGGGTGCGCTCCCGCGGCTGCAGCAACAGCCTCCCGGGCGTCCTCCACGGCACGGCGGGCCCGCCGGCCGGAACCGTGCAGCGAAGACGGGTTTCCGGTGCGGGCCAGTTCACGGGTCAGCGCGGCCAGCGCCTCAGGTGCAAGGGGGGTGGTTGCTGCATGATCGAGGTAAACGGGCACCCCGCAATTCTACCGGCCCCCCTGCCGGGCAGGCGCCGTCCCCTGCTAGGCGGACGGCGGGATCACCGGCAGGAAACGGGCGACGTCGGCCCTCGCCCCTGCGAGCGCGGCAGCGTCCGGGCACGAGAGGGAGATGTAGACGGATGACCCGGCCGTGCCGAACAGCCTGGCGAGCACCGCAGTTGCCCTTCCAGCCGGCTGGGCTGCCTGTTCCAGGGCCAGGACCTCGACGGTCCTGCCGGGCCCTGCCGGGTCCGCGCCCCACCGCAGTGTCTCCGTCTTCAGGTAGCCGGGCAGGATGGACGGGTCCAGATACTCAAAAAGTGCAACGGTGGATTCCCTGTCGTCGCCCCGGACCAGGGCAGCCTGGCTGGTGCGCACCCTGGCTGCCACCAGGCAGCCGTCTTCCTTCTCGTAGCGGGCTTCGGCGGCCACGCTGCCGGCGACGGCCTTCCATCCCGGCGCTTCCTTCAGTCCGTCCCCGATGCCTACGGGCATGCCGGGGGCAAGGCTGCCGCCGGCGGCAAAGGGAAGGTCCTGCGCGGCCACTGCGGCAGCATCGTGGCCAGGCGTAATGGTGGGGGTGGCAAGCCCCGGCGTGCTGGCGACAGGTTGCGGAGCTGCAGGATCCCGCACCTCCACGCTGCAGCCGCCAACCAGCAGAGCTCCCATTGCGGCTGCCAGCACCGGCACCACCCGCCGCCTGGCCCTGTTAGCCATTCCCGCCGTCGTCGGCATATCCATTCCTGCCCCCAATACGTTCAGCCGCAGCCGGGACGGCCGCGCATGCATGAGTCTAAATGCACTTGCCTGCGGCGCCCGCACCCGGTCCGCGGGGACTCGGGGAACCCTGGAGGCCCGGAGCGTCGTTGTTCAGGACAGGCCGTTAAACTGTGCGGACCGGGCTACCTGCGAAGACTGGCCATACCAAGAGAAGGATGAGGGCTTGACCGAGAGCAGCAGCTCCTATTACCAGGTACTTCGCGTGGCGGTAACGGCCACGGAGAAGGAGATCAAGGTGGCCTACCGCCGGGCTGCCCGGACGGCCCATCCTGATCACGGCGGTGATGCCGCCGCGTTCCGGCAGGTGACGCGTGCCTACGAAACCCTTATCGACCCCACCCGCAGGAAAGCCTACGACCGCTCCTATGCCGCCGGCACGCTGCGCAACGAGGACGCGGACACGGAGGCGCATTTCGACGCGCCACCGGCGGGCAGCCGCGCGTCGGCCACTGTGCACCGGCAAGGCAACGTCCGCAACACCGCCGGCGACCCCCCTGTGTACGTCCCGCCGTATGAGGATGCCCCTTCCGGCGAGGTTCCGCTGATTCCCCTGGCAGTCGCCCGCCAGCAGGTGCACGGCATGCCACGCAAACGCGGTATTTTCGGGGCCGAGGCACGCATCCAGCGGGAGATGCGCACGGTCCAGCTCCTGACCCGGCAGGTCCTGCCGGCCATCCCGGCCGCACGCCTGATCAACGGCCTCCAGTCCCCTGCCGACAACAGCCACATCGACCACGCCGTCCTGTCCGGCTACCGGCTGGCACTGGTCGGCTCCATGCTGCTGCCCAAGGGCGCCTATGCCTGGGACGGGCGCACACTGAACCACGGGGGCCGCTCCATTGCCCCGCCGCAGCTCGGGCACGTTGTCCGGGCCATGCAGGACATCTTCCCGGAACTGAACGTCACGGGCTGGACGGTGGTGCTCAACCCTGGCGGCAACCTCCACGAGCCGGTGATAGACAACCACCGCCGTTCAGCCGGTGCCCTCGAGGCCGTGCAGGTGGTTAACGCGGCAGGCATGGTGCGCGGGCTGAAGGAATTCCTTGCGTCCGGGCCCGCGCCCAACTCGGTGAATGTTCCGGTGCTGGCCAGGCTGCTGCGCGGCATGCACTGACAACGGTGGCTAGGATGGGACGGTGTTCCGCATCCTTTTCCACGCCCCCGAAATCCCCGGCAATACCGGCAACGCCATCCGGCTCGCAGCCATTACCGGCGCCGAACTGCACCTCGTGGAGCCGCTGGGTTTCGATTTCTCAGACGCGAAGCTCCGCCGTGCCGGGCTGGATTACCACGATCTTGCCGTCGTCACCGTGCACCCCAGCATCGAGGATGCGTGGAAGCACCTGCAACCGGAGCGGGTCTACGCCTTCACTTCTGACGGAACCGCCAGCTACACCGATATTTCCTACCAGCCGGGCGACGTCCTGATGTTCGGCCGTGAATCCGTGGGGCTGCCGCCGGAACTGAAGGCCGATCCCCATGTGACGGCCACGGTGCGGCTGCCCATGCTGCCGGCCCTGCGTTCCCTGAACCTGGCCAACGCCGCGTCCATCGCCGTGTACGAGGCCTGGCGCCAGCAGGGCTTTGCCGGCGCCAAAATCTGACCCCGCAGCAGCCGGCAACTTCTCTGCACACCCGGCCAATCCATCCGGGCAGCTGTTCCGAATCACTTCCGACAACATTCCCAGGCGTTGGAGGAGCTGCAGGTGACATTGCTGGAGTCAAGATCCAGGACCTCCCGCAGCAGCCACGGCGGTACTGCTGAGGATTCACGGCCGGGAGACTTATGCTTGGTAGTGATGGAAACCCCCAACGCGCCACACCCCGAGGCCCAGGCCGCGGTGTCAGACCCTCCGGCCGACCTCAGCCACCGGCTTTCAGTCCTGCTGGAAAGCATAGGCCGGGGTGACCAGGCGGCCTTTGCCGAGTTTTACCAGCTGACGTCCCGCCGCGTTTTCGGCATGGCCCGCAGGGTCCTGATCGATCCCGAACTCAGCGAGGACACCACACAGGAGGTCTTCCTCCAGGTGTGGCAGAACGCATCCAAGTTCGACCCCAAGGCAGGGAGCCCGCTCTCCTGGCTGATGACCATTTCGCACCGGCGGGCCGTGGACAGGGTCCGTTCCTCGCAGTCCTCCACTGACCGCGAGGCCAAGTACGGCGCCAGCACCCAGGACATCGACCACGACTCCGTGGCGGACCAGGTGGGAAGCAGGCTGGAGGCGGAGGCCGTGGTGCGGTGTTTGGAGACACTGACCGAAACGCAACAGGAGTCTGTGCGCCTGGCGTACTACGGGGGCCTCACCTACCGGGAAGTTGCCGAACGCCTGAACGCCGCAGTTCCCACCATAAAATCCCGTATCCGCGATGGATTGATCCGACTGAAGACCTGTCTGGGGGTGAGTTAGATGACTGAAACCAACAGCGGCCGCAATGGCCGTTCCGGTTCGTTTGGCGACACCGTTGCCATGGACCTGGCTTCCGGCCGGGCGGTGGACCTGGCCGAACTTTATGCCCTGGATGCGGTAACTGAAGAGGAACGCCGGGCGATCGAACAGTACATGTCGGCCGCGCCGGAAGCGGAACGGACCGAGTTCTTCGACCGGGTGCGCCAGGCAAGGGAAACCCTCGTAAGGACCTTCCGTGTCGAGGAGCAGCCTCCGGCTGACCTTTTCGACCGTATCGTTGCCCAACTCCCTGCCCAGGGCAGCGGGCCGGACGCAAATACCCCGGCTCCACCTGCACCCGGACAAAGTGCAGCAGGACAGTTCGCACCGGGGCAGCCCGTAGCGTCGCAGCCGGCCAGTGTGCAGCCCGCCGGCGGAGACGAACTCGCCCGGGCCCGGCAGCGCCGCGAGGAACGGCGCAGGCC
>NZ_JBJURL010000182.1:0-1028 GCF_046097905.1 Pseudarthrobacter sp. NKDBFgelt
TCCCGGGCGTAGCGGACAGCCATCAGGGTGTCCATGGTCTCCCCCGACTGGCTGATGGACACCACCAAAGTGTTCGCATCCAGGATCGGGTCCCGGTAACGGAACTCGTGCGCCAACTCCACCTCGGTGGGGATCCGGCACCAGTTCTCGATCGCGTACTTCGCCACCATGCCCGCGTACGCGGCGGTGCCGCAAGCCAGCACAATGATCTTGTTGACCTGCTTCAACAGCTCAGGATCGATCCGGAGCTCATCGAGGGTCAGCTTGCCGTTGATGTCCGAGCGGCCCAGCAGGGTCTGCGCCACGGCGTCGGGCTGGTCATGGATTTCCTTCTCCATAAACGAGGAGAAGCCGCCCTTTTCCGCCGAGGCCGGGTCCCAGTCCACGTGGTATTCCTTGCCCGCGGCCGGGTTGCCAAAGAAGTCGGTGATCTCCACGGTGTCCGCGGTGATGGTGACGATCTGGTCCTGCCCCAGCTCCACAGCACGGCGGGTGTAGTCGATGAACCCGGACACGTCCGAGCCCAGGAAGTTCTCGCCCTCGCCCAGGCCCACCACCAGGGGTGAGTTGCGGCGGGCGGCCACCACGACGTCGGGCTGGTCGGCATGGACGGCCAGGAGCGTGAAGGCGCCCTCCAGCCGCTGGCAGGCCAGTTCCATGGCACGGGTCAGCCGACCGTCAGCGGTGTCCCCGGCGAGCTTGTTCCGGTAAATGTCCGCCAGCAGCGCCGCGGCCACCTCGGTGTCCGTCTCGGACAGGAAGGTCACGCCCTTATCCAGCAGCTCGAGCTTGAGCTCGGCGAAGTTTTCGATAATGCCGTTGTGGATCACGGCGAGCTTGCCGCCGTCGGCCAGGTGCGGATGCGCGTTACGGTCCGTCGGCCCGCCATGCGTGGCCCACCGGGTGTGGCCGATCCCCGTCACCGTCTCCGGCAGCGGGTGCGCCTCCAGCTCGGCAATCAGGTTACTCAGCTTCCCTGACTTCTTCCGCGACTCGATCGCACCCTTGGACACCACGGCGACCCCGGC
>NZ_JBJURL010000183.1:0-1016 GCF_046097905.1 Pseudarthrobacter sp. NKDBFgelt
CCGCGTCCTCCACCGCCGACACCAGCGCCTCCAGCTCCAGCAGCTCGCAGTTCCCCGTCACCATCGAGCACGTCTACGGCGAAACCACCATCGAGAAGCAGCCCACCCGCGTGGCCACTGTCTCCTGGGTTAATGACGACGTCGCCATTGCCCTCGGTGTTGTGCCGGTGGGCGTGCCCAAGAACGAATGGGGCGGCAACGAGCAGGGGTCCACCCCGTGGAAGGACGCGGCGCTCGAAGAGCTCGGCGCCGGATTCGGCTCGGACAAAGCCCCGGTGCAGTACTCCGAGGCGGACGGCATCAACTTCACCGAGATCGCCAAGCTCACCCCGGACGTCATCCTTGCCGCGTACTCGGGCCTCACCGAGGAGGACTACAAGAAGCTCACCGAAATCGCGCCGGTGGTGGCCCACCCTGAACTGGCCTATGGGACCTCCTGGCAGGACTCCACCTCCATCATTGGCAAGGCCCTCGGCAAGGAGGCCGAAGCCGCCAAGCTGGTCTCCGACACCGAGGCCACCATCAAGGAAAAGGTTGCCGAGTACCCGCAGATCACCGGCAAGAGCTTCATCTATGGCAACCTGGAGCCGGCATCGGCTGACGGCGTCAACGTCTACACCGCCAATGACAACCGTCCCCGCTTCCTCTCCGAAATCGGCATGGAGCTGGCGCCCGTGGTGGAGGAAAATTCCAAGGGCTCCAAGGAATTCTTCATCCCCTGGTCCGCTGAAAAGGCCAACGAGCTCGAGTCCGATATCTTCGTGACCTGGGTTCCGGACGCCGCCACCACTGATTCCATCAAGTCCGACCCCCTGCTCGGTCAGATCCCCGCCATCAAGAACGGCGCCCTGGTTGCCGACTCGGACAACACCCTGACCCTGTCCATCTCCGCGTCCTCCCCGCTGAGCCTGCCGTGGTCGCTGGACACGTTCCTGCCGCAGCTGGCGGGCGCAGCGGATGCGGTGAAGTAGGCCCAGTTCCATGACGGAGAGTACGACGACGGCGGCGCGCCGTGA
>NZ_JBJURL010000184.1:0-966 GCF_046097905.1 Pseudarthrobacter sp. NKDBFgelt
TCACTCGATCGGCGCACTTGCCCCGGGACACGAACGCCGCGCCCGAGAATGGTCGGCGCGCATCTCTCCTTCACAAGCGCCGCCAAGGTCTTCGCTCCCTTGCGGAAGTCGACCGGCCCCGTCGCCATCAGCACCCGGATCGATCCCCACGGTCCGGCCACGCCTCTGCCTTTGAAGCCCGGATCACCGCCGCGACGGTCTTTGCCCAAGCGGTCCGGCCGACCCACATCACGACGCCGTCGATCTCGAGCTCCATTAGCCCGCCTGGCCGCCGAGAACCGCGGGACGGGCGTCGCGTCCGATTAGGCTTCTGCGCAGTCTCCGACCCCGAGGGTGGCGCTACGTGCACCGGCCGAACGGTCCTCCCGCCTCAACACGCAGCGCGCGCCGCCATATCTGCTCGGTGCCACACCATGCCCCCGCGCAACCGGTCAGACCGACTCCTCGGCGTCACAGCTCTCGGCCATGATCGCCGCCCTCTCCGCCGCGGTCCAACTCCGCCGGCCGCCCACGCCGGTGAACACCTCAATGCGATGGGCCGGCTCCGACACACGCTTAAGCTTTAAAATCGGAAGAGGCCGAAGCCCCCAATCGGGCCTCAGAACTTTTTTCTCAGCACGTTCTGGAGTATCGACTTGTCTAGGGACAGATCGGCAACGAGCCGCTTCAGCTTGGCGTTCTCCTCCTCAAGCTGCTTGAGCCGCCGGATCTCGCTGCTCTGATTAGTGGGGATTCCCGAAATCTGCGGCCGCGCCGCTTCCGGCGCGCGAGCGCTACGAGGTAGACGGTAGCGTGGAGGCCGCCCCAGTGAAGGAACGCCAAGCGTCGCCGGCGCCATCCGAGATCCTGTCTGACGACCTCGGCGCGTAAACGCCGCCTTCCAGCAGCGCAGACCATCCGAGTGCCGTCAGGCGCCAACCGGTGATCGTATGCTCGATCAGCTTGTGCCGATGGAGCTTGGTCAGC
>NZ_JBJURL010000185.1:0-951 GCF_046097905.1 Pseudarthrobacter sp. NKDBFgelt
GATTGAGTCATCCTCAGCACCGCGTATCCGATCTGCCCTTGGCCCCGCTGTTCTCCGTGTACAATCAAATCGGCTCTTACGGAAACCTCGACCTCCGAAAGAGTAAGCCGCTCCTGCTGGGTAGGAGCGGCGTGAAAATCATAGATTCCGAGCTGGTTTGCCATGCCTTGGATGGCCCGCAGGACTTCAATGGACTGGCGCGCGTCATCTCTCCGTAGAGTGCTTTCGGCGGCGTCACCGGCACGCTGCTGAAACATTTCGTCTGCGGTTGTTAGAGGGCGAAGGCTCCTAACAGGATCTGCCAGGTAAGCGCAGATAGGACCCCGCGCATCGCGGTAACGGATGATTGGAGGAATTTGTGGACTTTTGGCTCTGCGAATGATTCCGATTCTAGCGGTGTCCGACGACACCATGAAAAGCGCCAAGTCGTTTGCTGAGATACGAGGCGTTGGACGTTCAGGAATAGGAAGGCGAGCCATGGACGAATTCCTTGCCACCGCGAACTTGGGCAACGGCCGCAGCATCCACGTCGCGACGCTTTCTCGTCATACGATCAAAGAATCAGGCGCGGACCATCTAGGGTTTAGTGGATACTTCGTTTTTGAAACCGAAGACAATCCGGGTCGCACAGGTATCAACATCCTTGGGAAGGCGATCTCGTTTGAGGCCGCCATGCGTCTCGTCGACATCTGGCGGCTGAGGCCGGCAGAGGCTTAGGCCGCCCGCTTTTTGTATGGTCCGCGCTTCCCCGGCTTCTTAACCCGCGCGTCGATTAGGCTGACGATCCACTCCATGTCGCGAGCGGTGTCCGCGATCCCTGCCGCCATGGCGGGCGTGACGCGCAGCGTCTTGTGGATGCGGCAGAAGTTATAGAACACGAAGTAGAGCGACAGCGCGTGAATGTGGTTGTCGATCTTCTTTGAGAAGGCGTTCGTCAGGCGCGTGAAGCGG
>NZ_JBJURL010000019.1:0-52935 GCF_046097905.1 Pseudarthrobacter sp. NKDBFgelt
GCCCTGGCCACGGTCGCCACGCTCGCCGCGACGAGCGCCGCCACGGCGGTCGTCGGCAGCTGCGGGGGCAGTGGTCTCAGCGGCAGCTGTGGCTTCAGTAGCCTTCTGATCTGCAGACACAGTGTCCTTTTCCTTGTTTGCTTCCGTCACAGTGACAGCCCACCTTCACGTGCACCGTCAGCGACGGCGGCGATCCGGCCGTGGTACTTGTTACCACCGCGGTCGAAGACAACAGCTTCGATACCGGCAGCCTTGGCACGCTCGGCAACCAGTTCGCCAACGCGCTTGGCCTTGGCGGTCTTGTCGCCGTCGAATGCACGAAGGTCGGCTTCCAGAGTGGAGGCGCTCGCTACGGTCAGGCCCTTGGTGTCATCGACAACCTGGACGAATACGTGGCGTGCTGAACGGTTGACGACCAGACGCGGACGTACAGCCGTACCTGAGATGCGCTTACGGATACGAAGCTGGCGGCGGCTGCGCGAAGCAGACTTGCTCTTGTTCGTACGCTTCTTGTTAATTGAGATGGCCATGGTTACTTACCAGCCTTTCCGACCTTGCGGCGGATGACTTCGCCGGCGTAACGGATGCCCTTGCCCTTGTAGGGGTCCGGCTTCCGCAGCTTGCGAATGTTGGCAGCAACCTCGCCGACCTGCTGCTTGTTGATACCTGAAACAGAGAGCTTGGTCGGGGTCTCAACTGCAAAGGTGATGCCGTCCGGGGCGGTGACGCTGACCGGGTGGCTGTAACCAAGAGCGAACTCCAGGTCGGATCCCTTGGCCTGAACGCGGTAACCGGTACCAACGATTTCAAGCTTCTTCTCGTAGCCCTTGGTAACGCCCTCGATCATGTTGGAGATCAGGGTGCGGGTCAGGCCGTGGAGTGAACGGGAGGCGCGCTCGTCGTTCGGGCGGGCGACGGTCAGGGTGTCTGCATCCAGGCTTACCTCGATCGGGCTGGCCACAGTGTGGTTCAGCTCGCCCTTGGTGCCCTTGACGCTGACGACAGAGCCGTCAACCTTGACCTCAACGCCGGCAGGAACGGTGATGGGGAGACGTCCAATACGTGACATTATTCTCTTCCTTTCCCGTTACCAGACGTACGCGAGGACTTCGCCGCCCACGCCCTTCTTGCCGGCCTGCTTGTCAGTCAGGAGGCCGGAAGAGGTGGACAGGATTGCGACACCCAGGCCACCGAGCACGTGCGGCAGGTTGGTGGACTTTGCGTAAACACGCAGGCCCGGCTTGGAGATACGGCGAACGCCAGCGATTGAACGCTCGCGGTTCGGTCCGAACTTGAGCTCGATGGTCAGCTTCTTGCCAACCTCAGCGTCCTCTTCCTTCCAGCCGGCAATGAAGCCTTCAGCCTTGAGGATGTCGGCAACGCGTGCCTTGAGCTTGCTGTACGGCATGGTCACGGTGTCGTGGTATGCCGAGTTTGCATTGCGCAGACGCGTAAGCATGTCTGCGACAGGATCTGTCATTGTCATGGTGGGCTCGTGCCCTTCCTCGTAACGGTTTCCGCGGTGCTGCTTTCCTGACCGGAGTCAGAAGCCATGCCGCCGGACCTTTTACGTAGTTAGATTAGTCTTCGGCCTTGAACGGGAAACCAAGCGCCTTGAGCAGCGCACGGCCTTCGTCATCGGTCTTGGCAGTGGTAACAACCGTGATGTCCATACCGCGGACGCGGTCGATCTTGTCCTGGTCGATTTCGTGGAACATAACCTGCTCGGTCAGACCGAAGGTGTAGTTGCCGTTGCCATCGAACTGCTTGCCGGAGAGTCCGCGGAAGTCGCGGATACGGGGCAGTGCCAGGGTGACAAGACGATCCAGGAATTCCCACATGCGGTCGCCACGCAGGGTAGCGTGTGCACCGATGGGCATGCCTTCGCGCAGCTTGAACTGTGCGATCGACTTGCGGGCCTTGGTTACCTGCGGCTTCTGGCCGGTGATCTGGGTGAGGTCGCGGACAGCGCCGTCGATCAGCTTGGAGTCCTTGGCGGCATCTCCAACACCCATGTTCACAACGACCTTCACGAGGCGGGGAACCTGGTTGACGTTCTGGTACTTGAATTCCTCAATGAGCGTGCTCTTGATGGATTCGGCGTACTTGGTCTTCAGACGAGGAACGATCTTCGTTGCCGGAGTCTCGAGAGTCTCAGTCATTAGATGTCCTTCCCTGAGCTCTTGGCCACGCGGATGCGGACTTCGCGCTTCTTGCCGTTACGCTCAACGGTTTCAGTGCGGAAGCCAACGCGGGTGGGCTTCTTGGTGGACGGGTCAACCAGAGCCACGTTGGAGATGTGGATCGGGGCTTCAACAACCTCGATGCCACCGGTCTTGGTGCCGCGCTGCGACTGACCGACCTTGGTGTGCTTGGTTACGCGGTTGATGCCTTCAACCAACACGCGGTTGGTGTCGGTGAAGACGCGCAGGACCTTGCCCTGCTTGCCGCGGTCGCCGCCGCGCTCAGCCTTGGCGCCAGTGATGACCTGAACCAGGTCACCCTTCTTGATCTTTGCAGCCATGGACTAGAGCACCTCCGGAGCCAGAGAAACGATCTTCATGAACTTCTTGTCACGGAGTTCACGACCAACCGGTCCGAAGATACGGGTACCGCGGGGGTCACCGTCACCCTTCAGGATCACAGCTGCGTTCTCGTCAAACTTGATGTAGGAACCATCCGCACGGCGGCGTTCCTTCTTGGTACGGACGATGACTGCCTTGACAACATCGCCCTTCTTTACGTTGCCGCCCGGGATTGCATCCTTGACGGTGGCGACAATGACGTCACCGATGCCTGCGTAGCGACGGCCAGATCCACCGAGAACGCGAATGGTAAGGATTTCCTTAGCACCCGTGTTGTCGGCGACCTTGAGTCGCGACTCCTGCTGAATCACTATTTACTCCTTGCGTCGCGCCGGTTCTCAGACCGAAAATCTTCCTACGGAATGAGCCTTGCGGAACGGTTGATCGGGGTGTCTCTTGACCTGCCTGGATTTTGCCAGACCAGGCCTAAACTCCCGTGCCAGAAGCAGTTGCTCCCATCCGGTCCAGGACTGCTCCTGGGCGCAAGGGGGCACTATGCCGTGGCACGCTTGTTTACGAGGTTGATGACCGCGCACAAAAGGCGCCATACAAACTCAATATCCTAGCACAGTTCGGGCCAGTCCCCATATCACCGGCAGCCCTCCCCCGCAACACCGCCAACCCTCGTTACCTCCCCTGCAGCACCCCCGATGGCGTCAGGCACGCTGCCTCCTGGCCCACCCGGGTTCCGCGGCCCGCGGACCCGCCCCGCCGCCGTCGGACGCTCTCTCACTTAAAGGCCCTTTTCCGCCGACGCTCTATCACTTTTGTGCGAAAGGTGAGAGAGCGTCCTGGAAAAGCCGGCGTTAAGTGAGAGAGCGTCTGGGGAGGGAACGACGGCGTCACGCACGGCAGCCTTTCGGCGCGCCACAGGCGACGCTCGCCCGCAAAGAAGCGGCGCCGCCGTCGTGCCTTCAGCAAGAGCCTGCCCGGCGTGACGGACCCAGGACGACATCCCGACTACGCACTCCCCCGGTTAACGCGGAAACCCCCGCTCCCAAAGGGAGCAGGGGTTTCCGGTTACCGAAGCAGCAGGTGCTACTTGGCCTTCTCGAGGATTTCCACGAGCCGCCAGTTCTTGGTGGCGGACAGCGGACGGGTCTCGGCGATGACAACCAGGTCGCCGATGCCGGCGGTGTTGTTCTCATCGTGTGCCTTGACCTTGGAGGTACGGCGGATGACCTTGCCATACAGTGCGTGCTTCACGCGGTCCTCAACCTGGACAACGATGGTCTTTTCCATCTTGTCAGAGACCACGTAGCCGCGACGCGTCTTGCGGTAACCGCGCTGCTCAGCCGTGGCTGCGGTAGCAGTTTCCGTCACGTTCTCGTCCTTTTCACTCACTTGGCATCCTCCTCGGTCTCAACCGTTTCAGCCTTGGGGGCTTCAGCCTTGGGGGCCTTCTTGGTTGCTGCCTTCTTGGACTTCTTTTCTTCCTTGGCTTCCACAACCGGTGCGGCAACCTCGGCACGAATGCCCAGCTCGCGCTCACGGAGAACGGTGTAGATGCGGGCGATGTCCTTCTTTACCGCGCGCAGACGACCGTGGTTCTCCAGCTGTCCGGTGGCGGACTGGAAACGCAGGTTGAACAGCTCTTCCTTGGCCTTGCGGAGTTCTTCAACGAGACGCTCGTTGTCGAAACCGTCCAGCTGTGCGGGAGCCAGATCCTTGGATCCTACTGCCATTTCTATTCACCACCTTCGCGACGCAGAATGCGTGCCTTCAACGGGAGCTTGTGGATTGCCAGGCGCAGTGCCTCGCGGGCTACCGATTCCTCGACACCGGAGATCTCGAAGAGAACCCGGCCCGGCTTGACGTTTGCGACCCACCATTCCGGTGAACCCTTACCGGAACCCATGCGGGTTTCGGCAGGCTTCTTGGTCAGGGGACGGTCCGGGTAAATGTTGATCCAGACCTTACCGCCACGCTTGATGTGGCGGGTCATCGCGATACGGGCAGACTCGATCTGACGGTTGGTGACGTATGCCGGGCTCAGGGCCTGGATGCCGTACTCACCGAAGGAGACCTTGGTGCCGCCCGTAGCAGCGCCGGAACGACCCGGGTGGTGCTGCTTACGGTGCTTGACTCGACGTGGGATAAGCATTTAAGCCTGTCCTCCTTCTACAGCTGCAGCAGGTGCAGCCTCAGCTGCCGGCGCCTCGGCAGCAGGAGCTGCGTCAGCGGCCGGGCGGTCGTTGCGACGGCGGCGGTCACCACGGTCAGCGCCACCCGGGCGGCCCGGACGGTCGCTGGGACCGCGGCCACGGGACGGGGCGGAAGCGGCCTGCTGGGCCAGTTCCTTGGCGGTGACGTCACCCTTGTAGATCCAGACCTTCACACCGATGCGGCCGAAGGTGGTCTTGGCTTCGTAGAAGCCGTAGTCGATGTTCGCACGGAGGGTGTGCAGGGGCACACGGCCTTCGCGGTAGAACTCCGAGCGGGACATTTCAGCGCCACCCAGTCGACCCGAGCAGGCGATACGGATGCCCTTGGCACCTGCACGCTGCGCGGACTGCATGGCCTTCTTCATGGCGCGGCGGAATGCCACACGTGAAGTCAGCTGCTCAGCAACGCCCTGGGCAACAAGCTGTGCTTCCATCTCGGGGTTCTTGACCTCGAGGATGTTCAGCTGGACCTGCTTGCCGGTGAGCTTTTCGAGCTCGCCGCGGATGCGGTCTGCTTCTGCTCCGCGGCGGCCGATGACGATGCCGGGACGGGCCGTGTGGATGTCCACGCGGACGCGGTCACGGGTGCGCTCGATCTCAACCTTGGCGATACCGGCGCGCTCCATGCCCGTGGACATGAGCTGGCGGATGCGGATGTCTTCGCGAACGAAGTCCTTGTACCGCTGGCCGGCCTTGGTGCTGTCAGCGAACCAGTGCGATACGTGATCGGTGGTGATGCCGAGTCGGAACCCGTGCGGGTTTACTTTCTGTCCCACTTAGCGAGCCTCCTCTTTCTCCGGGGTAGCGACTACCACGGTGATGTGGCTGGTGCGCTTCTTGATCTGAAATGCGCGACCCTGGGCACGCGGCTGGAACCGCTTCATGGTCGGGCCTTCATCAACAAACGCTTCGCTGATGATGAGGTCACCTTCGTCAAACGCAACGCCGTCGCGGTCCGCGAGGACCCGGGCGTTGGAGATTGCCGACTGTACTACCTTGAATACCGGCTCTGAAGCTGCCTGGGGGGCAAACTTCAGAATTGCCAGAGCCTCATTCGCTTGCAATCCACGAACAAGGTTGACGACGCGCCGGGCCTTCATAGGCGTTACGCGGATGTGGCGCGCAATTGCCTTGGCTTCCATTGCTTTCCTTCTCTCGTCTTTGACGTAAGTGCAGGCGCCTAGCGGCGCTTGCCCTTACGGTCGTCCTTGACATGGCCGCGGAATGTCCGCGTGGGAGCGAATTCGCCGAGCTTGTGCCCGACCATCGACTCAGTGACAAACACCGGGATGTGCTTGCGTCCGTCGTGTACGGCGATCGTGTGTCCGAGCATGTCGGGGATGATCATCGAACGGCGGGACCAGGTCTTGATGACGTTCTTGGTGCCCTTTTCGTTTTCCCTGGCTACCTTCACAAAGAGGTGCTGGTCGACGAAAGGACCTTTTTTCAGGCTGCGTGGCATGTGTCCAGGCTCCTATCGCTTGTTCTTGCCAGTACGACGGCGACGAACAATAAGCTTGTCGCTCTCTTTGTTGGGGCGGCGGGTGCGGCCTTCCCGCTGACCGTTGGGGTTGACGGGGTTACGTCCACCGGACGTCTTACCCTCACCACCACCGTGCGGGTGGTCAACCGGGTTCATGGCGACACCACGGACGGTCGGGCGGACGCCCTTCCAGCGCATGCGGCCGGCCTTGCCCCAGTTGATGTTCGACTGCTCGGCGTTGCCGACCTCGCCGACGGTTGCGCGGCAGCGCACGTCAACGTTGCGGATTTCGCCGGAAGGCAGACGCAGCTGGGCGAAACGGCCTTCCTTTGCAACGAGCTGGATCGATGCGCCGGCGGAGCGGCCCATCTTGGCGCCGCCACCCGGACGCAGTTCAACTGCGTGGATAACGGTACCCACGGGGATGTTGCGCAGGGGCAGGTTGTTGCCAGGCTTGATGTCAGCGTTGGCGCCGGCCTCTACGAAGTCACCCTGGGACAGCTTGTTCGGGGCGATGATGTAACGCTTGGTGCCATCAACGTAGTGCAGGAGGGCGATGCGAGCCGTACGGTTCGGATCGTACTCAATTTCAGCAACGCGGGCGTCCACGCCGTCCTTGTCGTGGCGACGGAAGTCGATCAGACGGTACTGGCGCTTGTGTCCGCCACCCTTGTGACGGGTGGTGATCTTACCGGTGTTGTTACGGCCGCCCTTCTTGGGCAGCGGACGTACCAACGACTTTTCCGGCGTCGACCGCGTGATTTCGGTGAAGTCCGCTACGCTCGAGCCACGACGGCCCGGGGTAGTCGGCTTGTATTTACGGATTCCCATAATTTATTTCCTCGTTAAAGTGGTCTCCGCTACGAGAGCGGACCGCCGAAGATGTCGATGGTGCCTTCTTTGAGGGTGACAATCGCACGCTTGGTGTTCTTGCGGGTACCCCATCCGAATTTGGTGCGCTTGCGCTTACCGGCACGGTTGATGGTGTTGATCGAGTCGACCTTGACGGAGAAGATTTTCTCCACGGCCAGCTTGATCTCGGTCTTGTTCGAACGGGGGTCCACCAGGAAGGTGTACTTGCCCTCGTCGATCAGGCCGTAGCTCTTTTCCGACACGACGGGTGCAAGCACGACGTCGCGGGGATCCTTGATGGTGGCTGCACTCACTTGGCATCCTCCTCGTTCTTTGCCACTGCCTTGCCGGCAACGAATGCGTCGTAGGCAGCCTTGGTGAAGACAACGTCATCGGAGACGAGAACGTCGTAGGTGTTCAGCTGGTCTGCGTACAGAACGTGAACACCGGCGAGGTTGCGCACGGACAGTGCGGCAACATCGTTGGCGCGCTCGATGACGACCAGCAGGTTCTTGCGGTCGGAAACGCCGCGCAGCGCTGCCAGTGCGGCCTTGGCGGAGGGCTTAGTGCCTTCAACCAGTTCGGCGACAACGTGGATGCGTCCGTTGCGCGCCCGGTCAGACAGTGCGCCGCGCAATGCAGCAGCAATCATCTTCTTGGGGGTGCGCTGGCTGTAGTCACGCGGGGTGGGACCGTGGACAACGCCACCACCGGTCATGTGAGGAGCACGGATGGAACCCTGACGGGCGCGGCCGGTGCCCTTCTGCTTGAACGGCTTGCGTCCTGCACCGGAAACTTCAGCGCGGGTCTTGGTCTTGTGGGTACCCTGGCGAGCAGCAGCGAGCTGGGCAACGACAACCTGGTGCAGCAGCGGCACGTTGGTCTGAACGTCGAAGATCTCTGCAGGCAGGTCAACCTGGACAGTGTTAGCCATTGAACTAGGCTCCCTTCACGGCGGTGCGTACGAGGACGACCTGGCCGCGGGCGCCGGGGACGGCACCCTTGATAAGGAGCAGCGACTTCTCGACGTCAACCGCGTGGACCGTGAGGTTCAGCGTGGTGTGACGAACGGCGCCCATGCGGCCGGCCATTTTCATGCCCTTGAAGACGCGGCTCGGGGTGGATGCGCCACCGATTGAACCGGGCTTACGGTGGTTCTTGTGGGCACCGTGGGAAGCTCCAACGCCGTGGAAGCCGTGACGCTTCATAACACCGGCGAAGCCCTTACCCTTGGTGGTGCCGATGACGTCGATCTTCTGGCCGGCTTCGAAGACCTCTACGGAGAGCTCCTGGCCCAGCTCGTACTCAGCAGCATCTGCGGTACGGAGTTCGACGACGTGGCGGCGAGGCGTGACGCCTGCCTTTTCAAAGTGACCAGCCAGCGGCTTGGTGACCTTGCGGGGATCGATCTGGCCGTAGCCGATCTGAACGGCGACGTAGCCATCAGCTTCTGCGTTGCGCAGCTGGGTGATGACGTTCGAATCTGCCTGGACCACAGTGACGGGGATGAGCTTGTTGTTCTCGTCCCAGACCTGGGTCATGCCGAGCTTCGTGCCCAGCAGGCCCTTTACGTTACGGGTTGCGGTCATAGTCTCTCAGCACCTCCCTACAGCTTGATTTCGATGTTCACGTCAGCCGGCAGGTCGAGACGCATAAGCGAGTCAACAGCCTTCGGCGTGGGATCGATGATGTCGATAAGACGCTTGTGCGTGCGCATTTCAAAGTGCTCGCGGCTGTCCTTGTACTTGTGCGGAGAGCGGATCACGCAGTACACGTTCTTCTCCGTAGGCAGCGGCACGGGGCCCACTACCGTTGCGCCTGCGCGCGTGACCGTCTCAACGATCTTCCGTGCTGAAACGTCAATGACCTCGTGGTCGTATGACTTCAGCCGGATGCGGATTTTTTGTCCCGCCATGTCGCCTGACTCTCTTTCAGTCTGTGCTTCCCCTGGTTAGGGCTGCCCTGTTCATTTCTCGTTGTATGGCTGCCGAAGCATTTGAAGTCGTAACTACCACCCGCCGCACAAACTGAATCCGGATGAATCCGGGTTCCTCACCTTGCCGGCGCAACCGACCCCCGCGGTCGGGCGTGTCGCGCTTTTCACGCATACAAATCCGCTATCCATGGGGAGTGGGTTATGTTTGGTCTTCTACTTGGACCCTGACACCCGGCATTATCCGGATCGGGACACGAAGAAGCGCTTGAACAACTCATCTAGTATGCCGGAATTTATGGCCAGAAGCGAATCCGTCGCTTCTGAAACGTCCTAGCCATTGCCCTGCCAGCACCATTGCCCACGGACATTTCCGAATGGATGATAGGGGAATGACTCTGGAAAGCACCGAATCGGCGACCGAACTGGCGAACCGCATGCCGCCGTCGTTCACCCTGGGGGTTGCGGCAGCGGCCTTCCAGATTGAAGGAGCACTGACCGACGGCGGCCGCGGCCCCTCGGGCTGGGACGCCTTCGCCGAGAAGCCCGGGACCATCATGGACGGGCACTCCCCCGCCGTCGCGTGCGACCACTACAACAGGTTGCCGGAGGACGTTGCGCTGCTCCAGGACCTCGGCGTGGACTCCTACCGCTTTTCGCTGTCCTGGCCACGGATCCAGCCAGACGGGCGGGGGACCTTCAACAAGGAGGGCCTGGACTTCTACGACAGGCTGCTCGATCAGCTCCTCGCGGCCGGGGTCTCCCCCATGGCCACTCTTTACCATTGGGACACGCCGCTGCCGCTGGAACACCGCGGCGGCTGGCTGAACCGCGAGACGGCCGAGCGCTTTGGCGAATACGCCAGTGCGGCGGGCGAGCGTTTCGGGGACCGCGTTGCGCAGTGGGTCACTCTGAATGAACCGGTCTCCGTGACCCTGAACGGCTATGCCCTAGGCGTCCATGCTCCCGGACATGCGCTGATGTTCGATGCCCTCCCCTCCATCCACCACCAGTTGCTGGCACACGGACTTGGCGCGCAGGCCCTGCGCGCCGCCGGGGTGTCCGGCGGTATCGGCGTCACCAACCTGCATGCCCCCGTCCGGCCGGCAACCCGAAAGATCGGCGACCGGCTGGTGGCGCACCTCTATGACCTGCTCATGAACAGAATCTATGCAGATCCGGTGCTCCTGGGGCGGTACCCTGCCCTCCCCCTGTATGCCAAACCCTGGCTTCGGTCCATCGGGAAAATCTCAGACGCCGACCTGCGCACCATCCACCAGCCCCTGGATTTCTACGGCCTTAACTACTATTTCCCGGTGAAGGTCGCCCTCGGTCGAGGGTCTGCGTCAATTCCCGCAGATGTGCATAAAGCGGTGGCAAGGCTGCCGTTCCATGAGGTGGGCTATCCGGAATACAGCAGCACCGGGTTCGGGTGGCCGGTGGCCCCGGACCATCTGGGCGTCCTGCTGAAGGAACTTCACGACCGCTACGGCCAGGCACTCCCCCCGGTGTACATCACCGAGGGCGGCGCCAGCTTTCCTGAACCGGATACCGTTTCGGGAACCCTGGCGGACGAGGAACGGGTTACGTACCTGGCGACGCATCTGGGCGCCGCCCTCGACGCCACAGCTCCCGGCGGGATCGCCGCCGGCGTGGACCTGCGCGGCTACTACGTGTGGACCCTGATGGACAACTTCGAATGGGCAGCAGGGTACTCCCAACGATTCGGGTTAATCCATGTTGACTTTGAGACGCAGGAGAGGACCCCAAAACAGTCCTTCTACTGGTACCAGGCACTCAGCCGGGCGCGGAAAGCCAAGGGCGCGTAGCCCGTGTGTTCCAGCCTGCCGCGGTAGTGGCTAAAGGTTCTTGTTTGCCCGGTTGATTCGCTTGGCGCGATCGATCTCGTTGCGGAAGTGTTTCTTGGCCCAGAACACACCTGCGACGACGGCAACTGCGATGATGAGGAAAATAAGCCAGCCCATGATGAACTCCTTTCGGTCCAGCAACAGTATCAGGGACGCATTAACCTAAAAGAACAGCCCCGCTGCAGTAGCAGCGGGGCTGTTCGTCAGTTCAACAAGAATTACTTGATGATCTTGGTAACGCGTCCTGAACCAACGGTGCGGCCGCCTTCGCGGATTGCGAAGCCGAGGCCCTCTTCCATTGCGATCGGCTGGATGAGCGCAACGGTCATCTCAGTGTTGTCGCCAGGCATAACCATTTCCGTGCCCTCGGGCAGGGTGATAACGCCGGTTACGTCCGTGGTACGGAAGTAGAACTGCGGGCGGTAGTTGGAGTAGAACGGGTTGTGACGTCCGCCTTCGTCCTTGGAGAGGATGTAGACGTTGGCCTCGAAGTCGGTGTGCGGGGTGATGGAACCCGGCTTGACGACAACCTGGCCACGCTCGACATCGTCGCGCTTCAGACCGCGGAGCAGGAGGCCACAGTTCTCGCCGGCCCATGCTTCGTCGAGCTGCTTGTGGAACATCTCGATACCGGTAACCGTGGTCTTCTGGACCGGGCGGATGCCAACGATCTCGACCTCGGAGTTGATGGCGAGGGTTCCACGCTCGGCGCGGCCCGTAACAACGGTGCCACGGCCGGTGATGGTGAAGACGTCCTCGATCGGCATCAGGAACGGCTTGTCGCGGTCGCGTACGGGGTCCGGAACGGACTCGTCAACAGCGGCCATCAGGTCCTCAACGGACTTGACCCACTCGGGGTCGCCTTCCAGGGCCTTGAGGCCGGAAACGCGAACCACGGGTGCTTCGTCACCATCGAAGCCCTGCGAGCTCAGGAGCTCACGAACTTCCATTTCAACGAGGTCCAGCAGTTCCTCATCGTCAACCATGTCGGCCTTGTTCAGCGCGACCAGCAGGTAGGGAACACCAACCTGGCGGGCGAGCAGAACGTGCTCGCGGGTCTGAGCCATGGGGCCGTCAGTAGCGGCGACCACGAGGATAGCGCCGTCCATCTGGGCAGCACCGGTGATCATGTTCTTGATGTAGTCAGCGTGACCCGGGGCGTCTACGTGTGCGTAGTGACGCTTTTCGGTCTGGTACTCCACGTGGGAGATGTTGATGGTAATGCCACGCTGACGCTCTTCGGGAGCAGAGTCGATTGACGCGAAGTCGCGCTTCTCGTTGAGATCCGGGTACTTGTCGTACAGCACCTTGGAAATCGCGGCCGTCAACGTCGTCTTACCGTGGTCAACGTGACCAATGGTGCCGATGTTAACGTGCGGCTTAGTCCGCTCGAACTTTGCCTTTGCCACAGGTTCCTCCTAGAACGTTTTCAAATGACATACCCTTCAGCCGCGCTTGTCGCGGCGGAAACTCAGGTAAGTCTACTTGGGGGGCTTTGGATTGGTGAAATTGCAGATTCAGGAACTAATACTAGTCTCTTGAGCCTGTTCGTGCAGACGGCCAAGCCAGCTTGGCCGGATGAATCCGACCGGCCTGGCCACCTGCACCGGCTGTGCTTTCCGGAATCGAAAAGCGCACCCGAGGTTGTTCGCTGCGAAGGTCCGAAAGGACTATTCGCCGCGGGTCTTCTGAATGATCTCGTCGGCAACTGCCTTCGGGACCTCTGCGTAGCTGTTGAACGTCATGGAGTACACAGCGCGGCCCTGGGTCTTCGAGCGCAGGTCACCGATGTAGCCGAACATGCCGGACAGCGGAACGTGCGCACGAATGACCTTGACGCCCTGTGCATCTTCCATGGACTGCATCTGGCCACGGCGGGAGTTGATGTCACCGATAACTTCACCCATGTATTCCTCAGGGGTGCGGACCTCGACATCCATCAGCGGTTCGAGCAGGACCGGGTTCGCCTTGCGTGCAGCTTCCTTGAAAGCCATACGGCCGGCGATCTTGAACGCCATTTCCGAGGAGTCAACATCGTGGTACGCGCCGTCAATCAGCGTGGCCTTGATGCCGACAACCGGGTAACCGGCCAGGACGCCGTCGTTCAGCGCATCCTGGATACCGGCGTCAACCGACGGGATGTACTCGCGGGGAACGCGGCCACCGGTGACCTTGTTCTCGAACTCGTACAGCTCGCCCTCGGCGGTGTCCAGCGGCTCGATCGCAATCTGGATCTTTGCGAACTGGCCCGAACCACCGGTCTGCTTCTTGTGCGTGTAGTCGTGACGCTCTACAGCACGCTTGATGGTCTCGCGGTAGGCAACCTGCGGCTTGCCAACGTTGGCCTCCACCTTGAATTCGCGGCGCATGCGGTCCACCAGGATGTCCAGGTGGAGCTCGCCCATGCCGGCGATGATGGTCTGGCCGGTGTCTTCGTTAAGGGACACCTGGAAGGTGGGGTCCTCAGCGGAGAGCTTCTGGATGGCCGTGGAGAGCTTCTCCTGGTCACCCTTGGTGTTGGGCTCGATGGCAACCGAGATCACGGGCTCGGGGAAGCTCATGGACTCCAGAACGATCTGGTTGGCGGAGTCGCACAGGGTGTCACCCGTTGTGGTGTCCTTCAGACCGATGGCTGCGTAGATGTGGCCGGCGGTAGCGCCCTCAACGGGCATTTCCTTGTTGGCGTGCATCTGGAACAGCTTGCCGATGCGCTCCTTCTTGCCCTTGGTGGAGTTGACCACCTGGGCGCCCGCTTCCACGTGACCGGAGTACACGCGGATGAAGGTGAGCTGGCCGAAGAACGGGTGCGCTGCAATCTTGAACGCGAGGGCCGAGAACGGCTCTTCCGAGGACGGCTTGCGGGTCAATTCCTTTTCTTCGTCGCGAGGATCGTGACCGATCATCGGCGGGACGTCGAGCGGGTTCGGCAGGTAGTCCACGACCGCGTCGAGCATCGGCTGAACACCACGGTTCTTGAAGGCTGAACCACAGAAGATGGGGTAGAGCTCAGAGTTGATCGTCATCTTGCGGATGCCGGCCTTGAGCTCATCGATCGAGATCTCTTCGCCCTCAAGGTACTTGTCCATGAGCTCTTCGGAGGACTCTGCAACGGCCTCAACGAGGGCTGCACGGTACTCCTCGGCCTTTTCCTGAAGGTCAGCCGGGATCTCACGGATCTCGTACTTCGCACCCATGGTCACGTCACCCTTGGCATCGCCGGGCCACACGAGGGCACGCATGTAGAGGAGGTCTACTACGCCGATGAAGTCGTTCTCTGCACCAATGGGCAGCTGCATGACCAGCGGCTTGGCGCCCAGGCGGCTGATGATGGTGTCTACGGTGAAGTAGAAGTCAGCGCCCAGCTTGTCCATCTTGTTGACGAAGCAGATACGCGGAACGTTGTACTTGTCAGCCTGGCGCCATACGGTCTCGGACTGCGGCTCGACGCCTTCCTTGCCATCGAAGACGGCGACGGCACCATCGAGGACGCGCAGTGAGCGCTCAACCTCAACGGTGAAGTCAACGTGGCCGGGGGTGTCGATGATGTTGATCTGGTTGTTTTCCCAGAAGCAGGTCACGGCGGCAGACGTGATGGTGATGCCGCGTTCCTTTTCCTGTTCCATCCAGTCAGTGGTCGAAGCGCCGTCGTGCGTTTCGCCGATCTTGTGGTTCACACCCGTGTAGAACAGGATGCGCTCGGTTGTGGTGGTCTTGCCGGCATCAATGTGGGCCATGATGCCGATGTTGCGGACCTTACTAAGGTCGGTAAGCACGTCCTGTGCCACGGGGTCTCCTTTTGGGATTGACTACGCGTTCGCCGCCGGCTCGGTTGAGCCGGCGGCGCCCGGGAGTATTACCAGCGGTAGTGTGCGAAGGCCTTGTTGGACTCGGCCATCTTGTGGGTGTCTTCGCGACGCTTCACAGCGGCACCGAGACCGTTGGATGCATCCAGGATTTCGTTCTGGAGGCGCTCGGTCATCGTCTTTTCGCGGCGGGCCTTTGAGTAGCCAACCAGCCAGCGCAGCGCGAGGGCCGTGGAGCGGCCCGGCTTGACCTCAACCGGAACCTGGTAAGTGGCGCCACCGACGCGGCGTGAACGGACCTCGAGGGAAGGCTTGACGTTGTCCATGGCCTTCTTGAGGGCTGCTACGGGGTCGCCGCCGGACTTGGCGCGGGCGCCTTCGAGGGCACCGTAGACGATGCGCTCTGCCGTGGACTTCTTGCCGTCAACGAGCACCTTGTTAATGAGCTGGGTGACCAGCGGGGAGCCGTAAACGGGATCTAGTACGAGCGGCCGCTTGGGGGCCGGACCCTTGCGAGGCATATTACTTCTTCTCCATCTTTGCGCCGTAGCGGCTGCGTGCCTGCTTACGGTTCTTGACACCCTGGGTATCGAGGGCGCCACGGACGATCTTGTAGCGGACGCCCGGGAGGTCCTTCACGCGACCACCGCGGACGAGCACAATGGAGTGCTCCTGCAGGTTGTGGCCAACACCGGGGATGTAGGCGGTAACTTCAATGCCACCGTTGAGGCGCACACGCGCCACCTTACGGAGAGCCGAGTTCGGCTTCTTCGGGGTGGTGGTGTAAACGCGGGTGCAGACACCGCGGCGCATGGGGCTGCCGTTAAGCGCGGGGGCCTTGGTCTTTTTGACCTTCGGCGTGCGGCCCTTGCGGACCAGCTGGTTAATCGTAGGCACTCTCGTGTTCTCCGTTTTATCCGGAGTGGCCGCTTCCAGCCACTCTCCTTTGCGTTGCCCCGCCGCCTGGGCCTTGAAGAAGGTCTCCATGGCGGCGAAGGCGAAGCCTTAATAGTCGGATCGCATACGTAGGGCATGACCTGACTCGCGTCTTCAATGGCCCCTAGGCATGCAAAAATGTGGCATACGTTGCACAAGAACCCTGCAAACCGGAAACGTCGCTCTGGCTCAGCCCTAAAGCTGGAACCGGCGCACTCATCCACTGCCACAATAACAATTGGTAACAAGTCTAGCATGGAAGGCCCCTACCCCTTAATCGGCGGGGTGTTAAACGGGGATGGTCCCCCACCTTGCGGTGAAGGACCATCCTTGCGTCAGGCGCTTCCGGTTTTAGCGGAAGTCGTTGCCCAGGTCGTAGTCATCCAGCGGGATGGCGTGGAACTCGGGGGCTCCTTCCCCACCCAGGGTGTCGTACGAGAAGTCACTGAACGCGCTGGGGCCGGTGAACAGGTTGGCCTTTGCTTCCTCAGTGGGCTCGACGGTGACCTCGGTGTAGCGCGGGAGGCCCGTGCCGGCCGGGATCAGCTTACCGATGATGACGTTTTCCTTGAGGCCGAGCAGCGGGTCGCTCTTGCCTTCCATGGCCGCCTGCGTCAGGACGCGGGTGGTCTCCTGGAAGGAAGCTGCGGACAGCCAGGACTCGGTTGCCAGGGACGCCTTGGTGATGCCCATGAGCTCGGGACGTCCGGAAGCCGGAGTCTTTCCCTCGGACACAACGCGGCGGTTGGCATCCTCGAAGCGGCTGCGCTCGGCGAGCTCGCCGGGCAGCAGGTCCGATTCGCCGGACTCGATGACCGTGACGCGGCGCAGCATCTGGCGGACGATAACCTCGACGTGCTTGTCGTGGATACCGATGCCCTGGCTGCGGTACACGCCCTGGACTTCGTCCACCAGGAACTTCTGTGCCGCACGCGGACCCATGATGCGCAGGACCTGCTTGGGATCCACCGGACCGTTGATCAGCTTCTGGCCGACGGTGACGTGGTCGCCGTCCTCGATCAGCAGGCGTGAACGGCGCAGGACCGGGTACGCGATCTCTTCGGTTCCGTCATCGGGGGTGATGACCAGGCGCATCTGGCGCTCGGACTCTTCGATGGTGATGCGGCCGGCTGCTTCAGCAATCGGTGCGACACCCTTCGGAGTACGGGCTTCGAAGAGCTCCTGGATACGGGGCAGACCCTGGGTGATGTCGTCGCCACCGCTGGCGGAAACAGCACCACCGGTGTGGAACGTACGCATGGTCAGCTGGGTACCGGGCTCACCGATGGACTGTGCGGCGATGATGCCTACGGCCTCGCCGATGTCCACGGTCTTGCCGGTTGCCAGCGAACGGCCGTAGCACAGTGCGCAGGTTCCAACGCTGGACTCACAGGTGAGTACGGAGCGGACCTTGACCTCGGTGATGCCTGCCTTGAACAGCTCATCGATCACCACGTCACCGCAGTCGGTGCCGGCGGCTGCGAGGACCTTGCCCTCGGAGTCCACGACGTCGACGGCGAGCGTACGTGCGTATGCACTGTTCTCGACGTTCTCGTCCAGGACCAGCTCACCGTTGGAATCGGCGACGGCGATGGGCGTGACCAGGCCACGCTCGGTGCCGCAGTCCTCTTCGCGGACGATGACATCCTGGGAGACGTCCACCAGGCGACGGGTCAGGTAACCCGAGTTGGCGGTACGCAGTGCGGTGTCAGCCAGGCCCTTACGGGCACCGTGCGTGGCGATGAAGTATTCCAGAACCGACAGGCCCTCGCGGTAGGAGGACTTGATGGGACGGGGAATAATTTCACCCTTCGGGTTGGCCACCAGGCCACGGATACCCGCGATCTGGCGGACCTGCATCCAGTTACCACGTGCACCGGAGGACACCATGCGGTTGATGGTGTTCATCGGAGACAGGCTGTCGCGCATTGCCTGGGCGATCTCGTTGGTTGCCTTGTTCCAGATCTCGATCAGTTCCTGGCGACGCTCGTCGTCGTCGATCAGGCCCTTGTCGTACTGGCCCTGGATCTTGGCGGCCCGCTCCTCGTAACCGGCGAGGATCGCCGGCTTCGCAGCCGGAACCTCGATGTCCGAGATGGCGACGGTGACGCCTGAACGCGTGGCCCAGTAGAAACCGGCATCCTTCAGGTTGTCCAGCGTTGCCGCGGTGACAACCTTCGGGTAGCGCTCGGCGAGGTCGTTGACGATGCGGGACAGTTCGCCCTTGTCGGCAACAGCCTCAACCCAGGGGTAGTCCTCGGGCAGGGTCTCGTTGAAGAGGACCTGGCCCAGGGAGGTCTGGACGAGCGCGGGCTGACCCTGCTCCCAGCCTTCCGGAGCTTCCCACCCGGCGTACGGCACGAAGCCTTCGAGGCGGATCTTGACCTGCGAGTTCAGGTGCAGCTCGCGGGCGTCGAACGCCATGATGGCTTCCGAGACCGAACCGAAGATGCGGCCTTCGCCGGCTGAACCCTTGCGCTTGGTGGTCAGGTGGTAGAGGCCGATGATCATATCCTGCGAGGGCAGGGTGACCGGACGTCCGTCAGAGGGCTTCAGGATGTTGTTCGAGGACAGCATCAGGATGCGGGCCTCAGCCTGGGCTTCGGGGCTCAGCGGCAGGTGGACTGCCATCTGGTCGCCGTCGAAGTCAGCGTTGAAGGCGCCACAAACCAGCGGGTGGAGCTGGATGGCCTTGCCTTCAACAAGCTGCGGCTCGAACGCCTGGATGCCGAGGCGGTGCAGGGTAGGTGCACGGTTGAGCAGCACCGGGTGTTCGGTGATGATCTCTTCCAGCACGTCCCAGACCTGCGGACGGTAACGCTCAACCATGCGCTTTGCCGACTTGATGTTCTGGGCGTGGTTGAGGTCAACCAGGCGCTTCATCACGAACGGCTTGAAGAGCTCCAGGGCCATCTGCTTGGGCAGGCCGCACTGGTGCAGCTTCAGCTGCGGGCCGACGACGATGACCGAACGGCCGGAGTAGTCCACGCGCTTGCCGAGGAGGTTCTGGCGGAAACGGCCCTGCTTGCCCTTGAGCATGTCGCTCAGGGACTTCAGCGGACGGTTGCCCGGTCCGGTGACCGGACGGCCGCGGCGGCCGTTGTCGAAGAGGCTGTCAACAGCTTCCTGAAGCATGCGCTTCTCGTTGTTGACGATGATCTCCGGTGCACCCAGGTCAAGCAGGCGCTTGAGGCGGTTGTTGCGGTTGATCACGCGGCGGTACAGGTCGTTGAGGTCGGAGGTCGCGAAGCGTCCACCGTCCAGCTGGACCATGGGGCGCAGTTCCGGCGGGATCACCGGGACGGCGTCGAGGACCATGCCAAGCGGGCTGTTGTTGGTGGTCAGGAACGCGTTGACCACCTTCAGACGCTTGAGGGCACGGGTTTTGCGCTGGCCCTTGCCGTTGGCGATGATGTCGCGCAGCAGGTCCGACTCGGCCTGCATGTCGAAGCCTTCAAGACGCTTCTTGATGGCTTCGGCACCCATGGAGCCTTCGAAGTACATGCCGTAGCGGTCGCGCAGCTCGCGGTACAGGCCTTCGTCACCTTCGAGGTCGGCGACCTTGAGGTTCTTGAAGCGGTCCCAGACCTGCTCGAGGCGCTCGATGTCGGCGTCGGCACGCTTGCGCACGTTGGCCATCTGGCGGTCCGCAGAGTCGCGGGCCTTCTTCTTGTCGGCAGCCTTTGCACCTTCACCCTCAAGGCGCGCAATTTCGCCTTCGAGGTCACGGGCGATCGCCGCGATGTCGGAGTCGCGGTTGTCGATCAGCTGCTTCTTCTCGATGTCGTGCTCAACCTGCAGGTTGGGCAGTTCCTCGTGGCGGGCAGCTTCGTCGACGCTGGTGATCATGTAGGCAGCGAAGTAGATGACCTTTTCGAGGTCCTTCGGTGCCAGGTCAAGGAGGTAGCCCAGACGTGAGGGAACACCCTTGAAGTACCAGATGTGCGTGACGGGTGCGGCCAGCTCGATGTGGCCCATGCGTTCGCGGCGGACCTTTGCGCGGGTGACTTCAACGCCACACCGCTCACAGATGATGCCCTTGAAGCGGACGCGCTTGTACTTGCCGCAGTAGCATTCCCAGTCCCGTGAAGGGCCGAAGATCTTCTCGCAGAAGAGGCCGTCCTTCTCGGGCTTGAGCGTGCGGTAGTTGATGGTTTCCGGCTTCTTAACCTCGCCGTAAGACCAGCCGCGGATGTCTTCCGCGGTGGCGAGGCCGATCTGCATGAGGCCGAAGGAGGATTCGCTGGACATATGGTCCCTGTTCTCTCTTGTTCTCTAAATTCTGAAGTCTTGGGTGCGGAATGAGGAAAGGAGGACGACGGCGGACGCTCAGCCCGCCGTCGTCGGACCCCTTAGACCTCTTCTACGGAACTGGGCTCTGCACGAGACAGATCGATGCCCAGTTCTTCCGCAGCCGTGAAGACTGCGTCATCAGAGTCACGCATTTCAATTGTGGTTCCGTCCGTGGAAAGAACTTCCACGTTCAGGCACAGCGACTGCATTTCCTTGATCAAGACCTTGAAGGACTCGGGAACGCCCGGCTCGGGGATGTTCTCGCCCTTGACGATGGCTTCGTAGACCTTCACGCGGCCATGGATGTCATCAGACTTGATGGTGAGGAGTTCCTGGAGCGTGTAGGCGGCGCCGTAAGCTTCGAGCGCCCAGACTTCCATTTCACCGAAGCGCTGGCCACCGAACTGTGCCTTACCACCCAGCGGCTGCTGCGTGATCATGGAGTACGGGCCGGTGGAGCGCGCGTGGATCTTGTCGTCCACCAGGTGGTGGAGCTTCAGGATGTACATGTAGCCGACCGAGATCGGATCCGGGAACGGCTCGCCGGAGCGGCCGTCGAACAGGCGGGTCTTGCCGGAGGAGTTGATCAGGCGTTCGCCGTCGCGGGTCACGTTGGTGGAGTCCAGCAGGCCCGTGATTTCCTCTTCGCGGGCGCCATCGAACACCGGCGTTGCAACAGTGGTCTGGCCACTTTCGCGCGGCAGGTTCGGCAGCTGCTTGACCCACTCGGGTTCGCCTTCGATCTTCCAGCCGGTCTTGGCAACCCAGCCGAGGTGCGTTTCGAGCACCTGGCCCACGTTCATGCGCCCCGGGACACCCAGCGGGTTCAGGACGATATCAACGGGGGTGCCGTCGGCAAGGAAGGGCATGTCCTCCACGGGGAGGATCTTGGAGATAACACCCTTGTTGCCGTGGCGGCCGGCGAGCTTGTCGCCGTCGGTGATCTTGCGCTTGGCAGCGACGTAGACGCGGACCAGCTGGTTCACGCCCGGGGGAAGCTCGTCGTCGTTGTCGCGGTCGAAGACGCGCACGCCGATGACGGTGCCGGACTCGCCGTGGGGAACCTTCAGGGAGGTGTCGCGGACTTCGCGGGACTTCTCACCGAAGATGGCGCGCAGCAGGCGCTCTTCCGGGGTCAGCTCGGTTTCACCCTTCGGGGTGACCTTTCCGACCAGGATGTCCCCTGCTTCAACCTCGGCACCGATGTGGATGATGCCGCGCTCGTCCAGGCCTGCCAGGACTTCCTCGGACACGTTGGGGATGTCACGGGTGATTTCCTCGGCACCAAGCTTGGTGTCGCGGGCATCGATCTCGTGCTCCTCGATGTGGATGGAGGAAAGAACGTCCTCGGCAACAATGCGCTGCGAGAGGATGATGGCGTCCTCGAAGTTGTGGCCTTCCCATGACATGAATGCCACGAGCAGGTTCTTGCCGAGGGCGAGCTCGCCCTGGTCCGTTGCCGGGCCGTCGGCGATGATGCCGCCAACTTCCAGGCGCTGGCCTTCGTTCACCAGCACACGGTGGTTGTAGCAGTTGCCCTGGTTGGAGCGGGCGAACTTGTTGATGCGGTAGTTGGTCTCCGTGCCGTCGTCGTTGAGCATGATGACGAGCTCGGCGGAAACCTCGGTGACCACACCGGCCTTCTTGGCGATGACAACGTCACCGGCGTCGACGGCTGCGGCGCGCTCCATGCCGGTGCCCACGAAGGGGGCCTCGGAACGGACCAGCGGCACGGCCTGGCGCTGCATGTTGGCACCCATGAGTGCGCGGTTTGCGTCGTCGTGCTCCAGGAACGGGATCAGGGCGGTAGCCACGGACACCATCTGGCGCGGGGAAACGTCCATGAACTCGACGTCCTCGGCGGGAACGAGGACGGGCTCGCCTCCACCACCGCGGGCACGGACCAGGACGGTCTCTTCGGCGAACTTCTTGTTCTCGTCCAGCGGCGCGTTGGCCTGGGCGATCAGGACCTCAGCCTCGTCGTCGGCCGTCAGGTACTGGACGTCGTCGGAAACGACGCCGTTCTTGACCAGGCGGTACGGCGTCTCAATGAAGCCGAACGGGTTGATGCGTCCGTAGGATGCCAGCGAACCGATCAGGCCAATGTTCGGGCCTTCAGGGGTTTCGATGGGGCACATACGTCCGTAGTGGGACGGGTGCACGTCACGCACTTCCATGCCGGCGCGGTCACGGGACAGACCACCCGGGCCAAGGGCCGACAGGCGGCGCTTGTGGGTCAAACCCGAGAGCGGGTTGTTCTGGTCCATGAACTGGGACAGCTGGGAGGTTCCGAAGAACTCCTTGATGGCTGCAACCACGGGGCGGATGTTGATCAGGGTCTGCGGCGTGATGGCCTCGACGTCCTGGGTGGTCATACGCTCGCGGACAACGCGCTCCATGCGGGACAGGCCGGTGCGGACCTGGTTCTCGATGAGCTCGCCGACGGCGCGGATGCGGCGGTTGCCGAAGTGGTCGATGTCGTCGATTTCGACGCGCAGGTCCACTTCCTGGCCGTCACGGGTGCCCTTGATGGTCTTCTCTCCGGCGTGCAGCGCAACGAGGAACTTGATCATGGCAACGATGTCTTCAACGTGCAGGACCGAGGCTTCCTTGTCGCCAAGGGAGCGGTCGATGCCAAGCTTGCGGTTGATCTTGTAGCGGCCAACCTTGGCCAGATCGTAGCGCTTGGAGTTGAAGTACAGGTTGTCCAGCAGGGACTGGGCAGCCTCGACGGTGGGCGGCTCGCCCGGTCGCAGCTTCCGGTAGATGTCCAGCAACGCGTCTTCGCGGGTCTCGGTGGCGTCCTTCTCCAGCGTTGCGCGCATGGAGTCGTACTGGCCGAACTCTTCGAGGATCTGGCCTTCGGTCCAGCCGAGGGCCTTCAGCAGGACCGTGACGGACTGCTTGCGCTTGCGGTCGAGGCGAACGCCGACCTGGTCGCGCTTGTCGATTTCGAGCTCGAACCAGGCGCCGCGGGACGGGATGATCTTCGCGGTGAAGATGTCCTTGTCGCTGGTCTTGTCGGCGGCACGCTCAAAGTAGGCGCCCGGGGAACGGACCAGCTGGGAGACGACGACACGCTCCGTGCCGTTGACCACGAAGGTGCCCTTCTCGGTCATCAGCGGGAAGTCGCCCATGAACACGGTCTGCTGCTTGATTTCGCCCGTGTTGTTGTTCATGAACTCGGCTTTGACGTACAGCGGAGCGGAGTACGTAGCGTCCCGGTCCTTGCACTCGGCCATGGTGTACTTGGGGTCAGCGAACTCCGGATCCGAGAAGCTCAGGGACATGGTGCCCTGGAAGTCCTCGATCGGGGAGATCTCTTCGAAGATGTCCGACAGGCCGGACGTGGTGGCGACGCTGAGATCGTTTTCTTCGACAGCCTTCGCTACGCGTGCCTGCCAGCGTTCGTTACCGACCAGCCAGTCAAAGCTGTCCGTCTGCAGGGCAAGCAGATTCGGAACGTCAAGAGGTTCGTGAATCTTTGCGAATGAGAGCCGGCGAGTGGCACCATCAGTGCTGTCGGCAGTGTTAGCGGTTTCGTTATTAGAGGTGCTCGAGGCGACCAAGAGGGATCCTTCCACAGACCTTCAGGCGTTTTCAGATCTCCCCCGCTGTGCACCCTGCGGAATGCTCCGCAGTGCTACCATCCGGTTCCGCTATATGACCCGGGGCCCGCGCTGACCATGCTGTGACGTGGTTGACGGCACATTGATTGTCAGCTGCCAGGCAAAGCCCACCGCTATATGAAGGCTGAAGGTAAACAGGGAAGACGCAAATATCTACGATACGGCAAAATAACCTACATGTCTACCCCATGTCCGGCCGGAATGCAAGCACCGGTTTTTGCGCCTCTTCGGGACTACAGCCGCAGCGTGACCCCGGCGTCCGTGCATGTCCCTGCGTTGGCAAAGACGGCGTCCCGGACAGCGTCTTCTGACTCCTGCGCCGGCCCACTGCCGGATCCGGCGGCACCCGAATGGTCAATGGCCAGCACGCTCAGTGATGCGAACAGGCCGCGAAGGTCGCCGGACACCCTGCCCTTTGCCTCTTCAGCCTGCAGGTAGATGTCCTCGTAGCCCTCGGAATCGCCGGAAGGAACGGCCGCGTAGCGTTCAAAGAGGGAGTTGAAGAGCTCGCACGCTACCTTGGTGCCACTAGCAGGGGACGACGACGGCGTCCCGGCGCTGCCGCCGACGGCGCCGCTGGTGCGGGTGGGGCCTGGCTCCGGCTGGGATGGGGGCGCGGAGGCGGCTTCCTGGTCAGGCACGGATACGGAACAGGCTGTGAGCGCTGCGAGGGTGACGGCTGCCGCCGTGGCGAATAGTTTTTTCACGCTGCTGCTCCAACCATCCCGGGGCAGGGACCCGCGGTTCCCCCTGCAAAAGTGTCCGCGGTCCACCCTACGCACGCCGCCGCCGTCGTGCACGTTCAGGGGATGGGGACCTCTCCCCTGCCTTCCCCGCCACCGCGGCCGCCCCACGGGAAGCTGCGGTGCCGGTCACGCCTCAGCGTGCCGGCGGAATGCACATAGCGCGCCAGGCGTTTGAATACTTAGGTGACCAGGGTCACGATAGCCTTGGTGGCACACACCGGAAAACGGATCGGAAGAGATAACCATGGGCAACTCCCGTGACAACACTGACGTTGTCATCCTCGCAGCAGCGCGCACCCCGCAGGGCCGGATCAATGGGCAGCTGGCAAGCTTCACCGCCGTGGAATTGGGTTCCCGCGCCATCAAGGCCGCCCTGGACGCCAGCGGCGTGAATGCCGGCGACGTGGAAGCCGTCATCATGGGCCAGGTGCTGCAGGCCGGTGCCGGCCAGAACCCCGCCCGGCAAAGTTCAATCGGAGCCGGCATCGGCTGGGACGTCCCTGCCGTGACAATCAACAAAGTATGCCTGTCAGGACTCACTGCGGTGATCGACGCCGCCCGGATGATCCGCGGCGGCGAGGCGGCAGTGGTGGTGGCCGGCGGCCAGGAATCCATGACCCGGGCCCCGCACCTGCTTCCCGGCTCGCGGCAGGGCTGGACCTACGGTTCAATCCAGGCCCTGGACGCCGCCGCGCACGATGGCCTGACGGACGCTTTCGACGGGCAGTCCATGGGCCTGTCCACCGAGACCCGCAACTTGGCCCTGGGCATTGACCGCACATCGCAGGACAACGTGGCCGCCCAGTCCCACCAGCGGGCAGCGCTGGCCGCCAAGAATGGAACGTTCGACGACGAAATCGTCCCGGTCAGCATCAAGCAGCGCAAGGGCGATCCACTCGTAGTCTCCGTTGACGAGGGCGTCCGCCCCAACACCTCCGTGGATTCGCTCGCCGGGCTGCGCGCGGCTTTCGTGACGGACGGGACCATCACCGCAGGGAACTCCTCTCCCCTCTCGGACGGGGCCGCAGCCCTGGTGCTGGCCTCCCGCGGCTATGCCGAGGAACACGGCCTGGAATACCTGGCCGTCGTCGGAAAACCCGGGCAGGTTGCCGGGCCGGACAACTCGTTGCACTCACAGCCGTCCAGTGCCATCCAGAATGCCTTGGGACGGGCAGGCTGGACCACAGCTGACCTGGACTTCATTGAGATTAACGAAGCCTTCGGATCCGTGGCCGTTCAGTCGCTCAAGGACCTGGACTACCCGCTTGAGAAGTGCAACATCCACGGCGGCGCCATTGCGCTGGGCCACCCCATCGGCGCCTCGGGCGCACGGCTGGCCGTCCATGCTGCGCATGAGCTGAAGCGCCGCGGAACGGGTAAGGCCGCCGTGTCCCTGTGCGGCGGCGGCGGGCAGGGCGAAGCGCTCCTGCTCTACCGCGACTGATGGCGGGCCCGGTTTTGAGCGGGGCGGACGGCGCCGGACACGGACGGTTCCTGGCCGACGCCTCCGCCCGCGGGCTGGCGGTGGACATCGTGGAACGGCCGGCAGCCAGGAGCCTCGAAGAGGCGGCCGGCATTCTGGGCATCAGCCCTGCGGACATCGTCAAGTCGCTGGTGGTCAAGCACAAGGACGGTACTTTCCTGTTTGCGCTGATCCCCGGCGACCGCCAGATCTCGTGGCCCAAACTGCGAACCCTGGTGGGTGTCAACAAGCTGTCGCTGCCGCCCGCGGACATGGCCCTGGAGGCGACTGGGTATGAGCGCGGCACCATTACGCCGCTGGGCAGCACCACCAGCTGGCCGGTCTACGCGGACGCCACCATCACCGGGCGCCGGATCTCGATGGGCGCGGGCGCCCACGGCTACAGCGCCTTCGTGGACGCGGATGCCCTGACCGCTGCCCTGGACGCTGTTGTAGCGGATATCTCCGATCCCGCTTAAAGCAGGAAGCCCCGCTTTAAAGCAGGAAGCCCCGCCCACAAACGTGGACGGGGCTTCCTGAGGAAAAAGCGCGTTACTACTTGAGGGTAACGGTTGCGCCTGCAGCCTCGAGCTGCTCCTTGGCCTTCTCGGCAGCTTCCTTGGTTGCACCTTCGAGGACAGCCTTGGGAGCGCTGTCAACGAGGTCCTTGGCTTCCTTGAGGCCCAGGGAAGTGATGGCGCGAACTTCCTTGATCACTGCGATCTTCTTGTCGCCGGCAGCTTCGAGGACGACGTCGAAGTCAGTCTTCTCTTCAACCTCTTCAGCAGCAGCGCCGGCGGGGCCAGCAACAGCAACAGCAGCAGCGGTAACTTCGAAGGTCTCTTCGAAGAGCTTGACGAACTCGGAGAGCTCGATGATGGTCAGTTCCTTGAAAGCTTCAATGAGCTCTTCGTTGGTGAGCTTCGCCATGGTAGGCGTCCTTCCTGTTGTGGTGTTCAGCGGCACGCGGCCATGCTTCACACCGGAGTCTGGTCTAAAAGAGAGTTAGTTCTCTTCGGTGGCTGCGGCTTCGGCCGGAGCTTCGGTCTCTGCTGCTTCTGCGGCGGGAGCTTCTTCAGCGGCGGGCGCCTCGGCAGCTGCCGGTGCACCGTTCTCTTCTTCAAGCTTGAGGCGCAGAGCGTCAATGCTGCGTGCAGCGGCGGCGGCAGGGGCCTTGAGGACGCCTGCAACCTTGGCGAGCTGCAGCTCGCGGGACTCGAGAGCTGCCAGTGCGGCAACCTCGCTGGCGTTCAGTGCCTTGCCCTCGAAGTAACCGGTCTTGATGACCAGCTGCTTGTTGGTCTTGGCAAAATCCGTCAGGCTCTTGGCAGCGGCAACTGCGTCACCCTTGATGAACGCGATTGCAGTGGGGCCGGAGAGCTGGTCGTTGAATGCTTCAACGCCGGCTTCCTTGGCTGCAATGGCGGTCAGGGTGTTCTTGACGACCGCGAACTTGGTGTCCTGGCCGAGAGAAACACGCAGCTGCTTGAGCTGTGCAACGGTGAGCCCACGGTATTCGGTCAGGACAGCGGCGTTCGATTCCTTGAAATCGTTAGTGATCTCAGCTACTGCTGAAACCTTGGTAGGCGTTGCCATAACCCTCCTTCCGGGGATAGTGCCGGTATTCGACGGTCCCCGCTCGGATGAGCTAAAACTAAAAACGCCCCGCGCAGATGCACGGGGCTTGGCTCAACACAGGTATCCCATGGAGCTTTGCTTCGTTCACCTGCGCCGGCCGCCCTACGTTGAGGGTCCTTCGTCCGGAAACCCGCTTCATTCCCCCGCGCAGAACTGCAGATTTGAGCCATGCTCAGGGGAGTGGATTTCCAACAACCGACGGTCTTTGGTCATCCCAGTCTAAGGGAGGTCCCGCCGCTCCGCCAAATCGGCAGTCAGCTGTTGCTGGTGCGTAGGTGCGGAAGCTCCTTCTGCCAGATTCCCGTCACGCCCGCGGTCCGGAATCCCAATTGCTGGTTGACGGTCAGGAGGTAACGGTTTTCCGGCGCATTCCAGGTGTAGATGACCCGGGCATCAGGAAACTGCTCCGTCAGCCGTTCCATGTTCGCCACCTTGATCAGGAGTCCGAGTTTGTTCCCGCGGTGCTCCTGCAGGACGAGGGTATCGTCCTGGAAAACCACGTCGGCGCGGTGGGCCAGCACAGTGATGGTGGTCAGGCCCACCAGCGCCCCGGTGGCGAGATGCTCGACGGCGGTGACCACCGTCCGCCGGCCCTGCGCAATGGCAACGTCTTCGGCCTCCCGGAGGATGGCGCCGTCGAACACCAGGTCCTGCTCCACCGGCACGTGCAGCGAGGGGTCGACGTCGGCCCCGGCCTGGTTTTCGAGGACGGCAACGGCCTCCAGCCAGCGGTCAGGGCACCGGTCCGTCCAATGGTGCAGCCGGTACCGGCCGTTGTTGGCGTCCTCCGCTTCGGCCTGCAGGTCCGCTACCAGCTTCGAGTCCAGCGGCAGCAGGCACGAACTGAACTGCTCAATGTGCTGCAGGGTGTAGCCGGTTCGTTGGGCGAACTCCACCTCGCGGCTCTCCAACGGCACGAACCCCTGCCCTGATCCGGGGACCAGCTGGGCACGTTCGAATTCGTGCAGGGACGCCCCCGGATGGTTGGTGTCCACCAGGATCATGCTGCGGCCTTCATTGCGGGCCAGCTGCTCGGCGGCCTGGAGCAGCCTCCTCCCGACGCCCTGGCGCTGGAACTCGGGCAGGATGTCCAGGGTGAACTCCGCCAGGTCCAGGTTGTCCGTGAGGGGAAGGGCAATGTCAACGGTGCCTACAATTTCCCCGTCCACCTTGGCGACGAGGATCAACTGCCGCTCGTAGGGATCCGCGAACTCAAGGAGCTTTTCCAGGGGGCCGTAGGCGAGGTCGTCGCTGCCCCAGGTCTGCATGCGGACTTTGCGTCCCACTTCGACGGCGGCAAGGAAGTCTGCAGCGTCCGGCGCCTCGAGTGAATCAGGGATCCAGAGCTGCTCGATCTTCACGTCTTGTGCCATAGGCGCATCATCCCAGCCGTTTCTGCCACTCACCTTCATAACCAGCCGGCCTGAATCCAAGGGCAATATTTATGGCCAGCATATGTTGGTTTTCACTGGCGTTCCACGTCAACACAGAACGCGCCGCCGGCCATCTGCCCTGGGCGCGCCGTAGATTTGCCACCTTGGTGAGCATGCCCAGGCGGCGGCCGCGGTGTTTTGCCGTGACCAGGGTGTCCTGCTGGGCGATGGATGCCGGCACACCGGGCCGCCAGTTGAGGACCGTATAGGCAACCAGCTCCCCCGTGGCGCTGTGCAGTGCGGCAGTCACCGCGGAGTGGACGCCGCCGCGGGCCATCGTTTGCTCCTCCTCCCGGACCCTGGCTGCATCCCAGTCCTCGCCCTCCCAATCCATCCCGGCGATGGGAACGTCCGTGCTCATCCGTGCTTTGAGAAGCGCGTAGGCCTGCACCAGGTCTTCGGGGCAGGTGTCGTCCCAGCCCGTGATGCTGTAGCCGCCTGCTCGTGCTGCTGCGTCTGCCTCCAGCCGGTCCAGCAGCTCAGGCGCGACGGGAAGGTCGAGCCGGCTGGACCGTTCCACCTGTTCCAGCTCGTAGCCGGAAGCGGCGGCGAAGGCCACTGCAGGTTCGGTGACCGGCAGGCCCCCGGCACCGGACTTGGCGGGGAGCAGGGGGTTCCCGTCCGCCGCGGCCAGCGGAACCTCGTGGTACCCGTAGAGGGATGTCCGGCCCCGTGTCCTGGCAATCGACTCTGCGTGTAAAAGCAGCGTCCTGCCCACCCCCCGGCGCCGGTGGGCGGGCGCGATCAGGACATCGACACCGGCGGTATGGGTGTTCTCGCGGAGCGGCAGTTCCACGGAGCACATACCAACGGTCTCCCCGTTCAGCCTCGCCAGGAAGAGCTGCCGCTCCTCGTATTCACTGCCCCGCCAGAACTCGGCAGTTTCCTGGAGGGTGGGACAACGGTCCAGGTTGCCCCACAGTGCAAGCTCGTGCCCCACCCGCAGGGCGTGGCATTCCCTGAGATCCGCTGTGGGCCCTGCAGAAGTGGCATTGGTGCCGGGTTCCGGCATCACCTTAACAGCAGAGATAACGGGAGCAGCGGGGGCCCCTGGGAAAGTATCCGACTCTGGGTCAGCCATTCCTACAGCTTAGGCAAAAGGTGCCGGCGCCGGCATAGTTCCGCAGCTTAAGACAAAACCGCCCGGCACGGGTGCCGGGCGGTTTTGTTGCGGCGGACAGGTTCCGCTGCAGGAGTTTCAGACGAGGATTTAGGCCTCGGTCAGAACCTTGGTGACGTTCGGGTCGACGGAGATGCCGGGACCAAAGGTGGTGGCAACCGTGGCCTTCTGGATGTAGCGGCCCTTGGAAGCGGACGGCTTCAGGCGAAGCACCTCTTCCAGTGCTGCTGCGTAGTTCTCGGCCAGCTTGACGGCGTCGAAGGAGACCTTGCCGATGATGAAGTGCAGGTTGGAGTGCTTGTCGACGCGGAAGTCGATCTTTCCACCCTTGATGTCGTTGACGGCCTTGGTGACGTCGGGGGTCACGGTGCCCGTCTTCGGGTTCGGCATCAGGTTACGCGGGCCCAGGACCTTACCGAGGCGGCCAACCTTGCCCATGAGGTCAGGGGTGGCGACGGCGGCGTCGAAGTCGGTCCAGCCGGCTGCGATCTTTTCGATCAGGTCGTCGGAACCAACGAAGTCGGCGCCGGCTGCGATTGCTGCCTCAGCCTTGTCGCCGGTAGCGAAGACCAGGACGCGGGAAACCTTACCGGTGCCGTGGGGCAGGTTGACGGTGCCGCGGACCATCTGGTCAGCCTTGCGGGGGTCGACGCCGAGGCGGAATGCAACCTCAACGGTGGCGTCGAACTTGGACGGGTTGGTGTCCTTGGCGAGGGTCACTGCCTCGAACGGCGCGTAGAACTTCTCCGCGTCGATCTTGGCGGCTGCTGCCTCATATGCTTTGCTGCGCTTTGCCATGCTGCTTATTTCTCCTTGTGCAGTTGTGGTCTGCGGACCGCGCTGGGCCCTGCCACAGTTGGTGGGCGGGCTCGTTATCCGTGCCCGTTTCCCAACATTTCAGTTTTGGTGGTGCCGGTGTCCCGGCGGTGCCGCCCGTCGTCGTGCCCGTATTCCCGGGCACAACACCAAAGCGGCGGAAGCGGCTAGCCTTCGACGGTGATGCCCATGGAGCGGGCGGTGCCGGCGATGATCTTCGCTGCGCCTTCGAGGCTCGTGGCGTTGAGGTCTTCCATCTTGGTGGAGGCGATCTCGTTGACCTGGGCCTGGGTCAGCTTGGCAACCTTGACGGTGTGCGGGGTTGCTGAACCCTTGGCGACGCCTGCAGCCTTCTTGATGAGCTCTGCAGCCGGCGGGGTCTTGGTGATGAACGTGAAGGAACGGTCCTCGTAGACCGTGATTTCCACGGGGATGACGTTTCCGCGCTGGGCTTCCGTCGCAGCGTTGTACGCCTTGCAGAATTCCATGATGTTGACACCGTGCTGGCCAAGCGCAGGACCGATCGGCGGGGCCGGGTTAGCGGCACCTGCCTGGATCTGCAGCTTGATGAGGCCGGTGACCTTCTTCTTGGGAGCCAATGTAGGGTCCTTCTCTCAATAACGTCCTGGGGCACAGGAGCGTGCCACAGGTTTGTGGCCGCCATGGCAAGGCGGCCGGCCGTTCCGGTACTGCTAAGCGGGCAGCCCCGGGACGAATTCTTGGGTGGTGCTAGATCTTGGTGACCTGGTTGAACGCCAGGGTAACCGGCGTTTCGCGCTCGAAGATGGACACGAGCACCACGAGGGTCTGGGATTCGACCTTGATCTCGGAGATGGTGGCGGGAAGGGTCTCGAACGGGCCTTCCTTGACGATGACGGACTCGCCAACCTCGAAGTCAACGTCCACGGGGGCCTGGTTCTGCTTGTTGACCGGCTTGCCCTTCTCGGCCTGCTCTTCCTCGAAGACGGGAGCAAGCATGGAGAAGACCTCGTCCAGGCGAAGCGGCACTGGGTTGTGGGCGTTGCCCACGAAGCCTGTGACACCCGGGGTGTGGCGGACGGCGCCCCACGAAGCATCCGTCAGGTCCATGCGGACCAGCACGTAGCCGGGGATGCGGACACGATTGATGACCTTGCGCTGAGCGTTCTTGATCTCAACGACTTCTTCCATGGGCACCTGGATTTCGAAGATGTAATCTTCCATGTCCAGGGTCTGGATGCGGGTTTCCAGGTTAGCCTTCACGCGGTTTTCGTAACCGGCGTAGGAGTGGATGACGTACCAGTCACCTTCCTGGCGGCGCAGCTTGGCCTTGAACTCCTCGGCGGGGTCAACGTCTGCTTTGGCGGCAGCAGCGGCGAGGGCGTCATCGGACTCCTCTTCGGAGCCGGCGTCTGCCTCGGCGTCAAAGTCGGAACCGGCGTCCTCGGATTCGGGCGCGGAGGAATCAAACTCAGACTCGTCACCGGCTTCTGCCGTGACGTCCGCGGACTCTTCCAGCTCAGTCTCGGTTACCTCGAGCTCCTGCTCAGACACTTGGTCTCCTGCTTCCTCATTGCCTAACATGCCTATTTAAATGGCTCAATTCCGCACACCGGCGTTCCGTCCGGGAATCCCGGAGGAACACGCGGCCTGCGGACCGTGCAGCGTTAGCTGTCCGTGGTGCCGGTCCCGCCGAAGACCCAGCCGACGGCGGTTCCAAAACCGATGTCCAGCAGGCTGACGATGACCATCATGATGCCCACGAACACCAGCACCACGAGCGTGTAGTTGATCAGTTCCTTGCGGGTGGGTGCAACAACCTTCTTCAGTTCGCCGATGATCTGGCGGACGAAGAGTGCAATGCGGGCGAAGAAGTTTGCCTTGGCGTCCTTCTTAGCTGGGCGGCCCTTGGAGCTGCTGGCAGCTGTTTCGGTCACCTGGTCCTCGCTCATCTTTGCAATGGTGGATTACCCGGCCCTGAACAGAACCATGGTTGCTGCGCTTGCCCCGGATTTTCGCCCGGGGCGCTTGCGCAGGGCAGACAGGACTCGAACCTGCAACCTGCGGTTTTGGAGACCGCTGCGCTACCAATTGCGCCACTACCCTATGGAGTGAATTCCACTCTCTGACAACGAGCCGCCAGTTTGAACTGGGGCGCACGTCATCATCCGTGTTTCAACACCGGTGAACCAGTCTACGCAACAACTTCGCGTTCGTCGAACCGGCCCATTTCCGGCCCTCACCCGATGGCCTGCCTGACATTTGACCGGGAAACAGTCACAAATCAAAACCGGCAACCCGGAGGGTCCGGTGAACAGCATAGAGTAGAACTCGTCGAATCCCACATTCCAGCCCCCCGGCTGCAAGCGAAGAACGGACCTGCCATGTCTGCCGCCCGCGTTTCCCAGCGCATTTCCGCAATTGCCGAATCCGCAACCCTCGCCGTTGACGCCAAGGCGAAGGCGCTGAAGGCAGCGGGCCGGCCGGTTATTGGGTTTGGTGCGGGCGAGCCGGACTTCCCCACGCCGGACTACATCGTTCAGGCGGCCATTGAAGCTGCCGGCCAGCCGAAGTACCACCGCTACTCCCCTGCCGGCGGATTGCCGGAACTGAAGAAGGCCATCGCCGAGAAGACGCTGCGCGACTCCGGCTATGCAGTGGAGGCCTCCCAGGTCCTGGTGACCAACGGCGGCAAGCAGGCTGTGTACAACACTTTCGCCACCCTGGTTGATCCGGGCGATGAGGTTATTGTCCCCACCCCGTTCTGGACCACCTACCCGGAGGCCATCCGCCTGGCCGGCGGTGTGCCCGTGGAGGTCTTTGCGGGCCCTGAGCAGGACTACCTGGTAACTGTGGAACAGCTCGAAGCAGCCGTTACGGACAGGACGAAGATCCTGTTGTTCGTGTCGCCATCCAACCCCACCGGCTCTGTCTACTCGCCGGAGCAGGTGGCGGAGATCGGCAAGTGGGCAGCGTCCAAGGGCCTCTGGGTGGTCACGGACGAGATCTACGAGCACCTGACATACGACGGCGTTCCCTTCACTTCGATCGCCACTGCGGCGCCGGAACTGGGCGACAAAGTGGTCATCCTGAACGGTGTTGCCAAGACCTATGCCATGACCGGCTGGCGCGTGGGCTGGATGATCGGTCCGGCCGACGTCATCAAGGCCGCCACCAACCTCCAGTCCCATGCCACGTCCAACGTCTCCAACATCATGCAGATCGCGGCCCTCGCCGCGGTCTCCGGCCCGCTGACCGCTGTTGATGAGATGAAGGTGGCATTCGACCGCCGCCGCAAGGCGATCGTTGCGGGCCTGAACGCGATTGAGGGCGTTGAATGCCCGACGCCGAAGGGCGCCTTTTACGTCTACGCCGACGTCCGCGCGCTGCTGGGCAAGGAGTTCCCCACCGCCTCCGGCACCGCATCGCCGCAGACCTCTGCCGAGCTGGCAGCGCTGATCCTGGACGAGGTTGAGGTGGCCGTGGTTCCGGGTGAGGCCTTTGGCCCGTCCGGCTACCTGCGCCTTTCCTACGCCCTCGGCGACGAGGACCTGGCGACCGGCGTGCAGCGGCTGCAGGACTTTCTGGGCAAGGCCCAGTAGGACGCTCTCTCACCTAACGCAGGAATTCCCCAAACGCTCTCTCACCTAACGCAGGAATTCCCCAAACGCTCTGTCACTCCCTTCACGGAGGGTGAGAGAGCGTTTGGCGTTATGGCCCATCAGGTGAGAGAGCGTTCGGGGTTAAAGCGCATCAGGTGAGAGAGCGTTTGGGGCACCGGGTCAGAGGAGGCGGCGCTCAGCGGCCCACTTGGTCAGCTCGTGGCGGCTGGAGAGCTGCAGCTTCCGCAGCACCGCTGATACATGCGTTTCCACCGTCTTGATGCTAATGAACAGCTCCTTGGCCACTTCCTTGTAGCTGTAGCCGCGGGCGATGAGGCGCATGACCTCGAGTTCCCGCGCGGACAGCCTGTCCAGTTCGTCGTCGGCGATGTCCGCGGGCGCGGTGCCGAAAGCGTCGAGGACAAAGCCTGCAAGCCGCGGCGAGAAGACGGCGTCCCCGCCGGCAACCCGGTACACGGCGTCGGTAATTTCCGTCCCCGAGATGGTCTTGGTGACGTAGCCGCGTGCTCCCGCCCGGATGACCGCCACGACGTCCTCGGCCGCGTCCGAGACGCTGAGGGCCAGGAACTTGGTGGCGGGCAGCAGGGCCGCGGAACCGGCGATGACCTCACGGCCCCCGCCGCCCAGGCCGCCGGGCAGGTGGACGTCCAGAAGCACCACGTCCGGGCGTTGCTGCGCAATGACGGCGATGGCCTGTTCCACCGTCGCCGCCTCGCCCACCACGTGGATACTGGGGTCCAGGTCCGCTTTCAGGCCCGAGCGGAAGATCGCGTGGTCGTCGACAATGACCACCCTGGCGGACCTGGCGGCCGGTTCCGAACCCTGTCCCTGCGTTGTGTTCATGGTTTGCCTTCCGTGCTGTCCTGCGGGGCGGCGGGAAAGCCCAGCCGCACCTCCGTGCCCTCGCCGCTGCTGCTGATTGCCGCCGTGCCGCCGTGGCGGTTCATGCGCCCGATGATGGATTCCCTGACCCCGAGCCTGTCCTCCGGCACATGCTGCAGGTCGAACCCGGGGCCGCGGTCCTTGATGAAGACCTCCGCACGGCCGCCGGATGCCTCCAGGTAGACCGAGACGGTCCCGCCGCCGTGGCGGGAGGCGTTGAGCATGGCCTCCCGGCTGGCCTGGATCAGCGCTTCATGGCCCTCCGTGACGGCAGTGTCCCCCACACAGACCACCTCGACGGCGTTGCCCAGCAGGTCCTCCACCTCGGCCGCCACGGCCTTGATCCGGTCCGACAGCTGCCCGGCGTCCTTGCCGGGATCCGCGAAAAGCCAGCCCCGCAGCTCACGTTCCTGGGCGCGGGCCAGCCGGATGACGTCGTGCTCGCTGGCCGCCCGCCGCTGGATCAGGGCCAGCGTCTGGAGTACCGAGTCGTGCAGGTGGGCGGCGATCTCGGCCCGCTCGGTTTCCCGGATCCTGCCGGCCCGCTCCGCCTCCAGGTCGCGCCAGAACTTCAGCGCCCACGGCAGCAGGACCAGCACTACTCCGCCAAGGACAGCCACCGAGGCCAGCAGCGCCAACCAGGTCTGTTCCCAGGAACCGGAGCCGGACACCATCACCAGGACGCCGGCCACCACCAGCGCCAGTCCGGCCGCAAGCCGGGCCCAGCCCCCTGCCTGGTCCGCCTTGGTTTTGTCCACGAGCCCGGCCCGCCGGGTCTCGTCCAGCTGCATCCACGCAATGGAGGCGCCGCCCAGCACGGCCGCTGCGGGTATCAGTGTCCCCAAGGGAACATCCACGCCCAGCAGTTGGGCAATCAGGATGCCTGCCACCAGCAGCAGCCCGGCCCCAAGCAGGATCTCCTTGCCGTAGCGCATCTCCCGGAACCGGAACCAGGGTGGCCGCACCGTCTCTGACCCAGGCGCTGCGGCGTCTTCCGGGGCGGGGTATCCGAGACCGTGTGGAGAGGCGGTATCCGCCCGAAGGCCGCCATCGGGCGTGCTGGGCGGAGCGATCCCGCCGCCTGCCGGCGCCACCGTCCAGGGCACGGCGGCCGGCACAGTCTCACGGCTGACAGCCGGTGCAATGGGCGACGACGGCCGGCGCGCCTGGCGCCGGGCGCTTTCGTCAGCCGTGGGGACCATGATCCACAACCAGGCATAGAAGACGACGCCGGCCCCGCCGGCCAGTGAGGCAAGGACCATTGCCACCCGCACGTGGACCACGGGCACGCCCAGGTGGGCGGCGAGGCCGGAACACACGCCTGCGATGAAGCGGTCGCTTCTGCGGACCAGCGGGACGCGTGTGGGGACGGTTGTCATGGATCAATCCAAGCACGGATCAGGGTTTCCCGGCCCGCAATCCGGCCGGATCCGGGGTCCTCTCAGGGGCTGTTCAGGGTGTCCCCCAGTAGAGCCGAGGCTCCTCAAGCGGAAGGATCGAAGCATGAACTCGCAAACCCCCACCCCTGACGACGGCCACCCGACGGAGCCCCTCCCCAAACGGGAAAACGAAAACCCCACCAGGCCCCTCCCGCCGGCTGACTCCCTCTCGGCGCCTTCCCCCTCACCTGCTCCCCCGTCGGCGTCGGACCAGAATCCGGAGCACGAAGACGAGGACGGCCCCGCTCACGGATCCATGCGGGATGACGAGGCGTACGACGGCGCCGGCGCGGCTTATGCCGGGCAGCCGGCCGGAGCGTACCCGGGCCAGGGCAGCCCCGGCCCGGGCAGCGAAAGGCAGGGTGCAGGCAGCTACCCCTATGCCGGAGCACCCAACCAGCAGGCCGACTTCTTCGGCTGGGTGCGCAGCCATGGGATCACCCGTGGCCAGGACCGCTGGATCGGCGGTGTCTCCAGCGGCATTGCCCGGCGCCTGGGCATCGACCCGCTGATCGTCCGCGGCGTCTTCATCGTGATGACCCTTTTCGCCGGCATCGGTGTACTTTTCTACGGCCTGGCATGGGCCTTCCTGCCAGAGCCCGATGGAAGGATCCACGTCCAGGAAGCCGGCGCAGGCCGGTGGACCAGCGGCATGACCGGTTCCCTGATCGCCGTAATCCTGGGCTTCAGCGGACTGGGCGGCGATTTCTGGGGCTGGAGCAACCACGGTTTCGGCGCCTTCCTCTGGACCCTCTTCTGGGTTGGCGGCGCCATCTACCTGGTCTACTACCTCGCGCAGCGTAACAAAGCAGCGGTGGGCACGGCGGCGGGCGCAGCCGCACCCGGCGCCACCTCCTACCCGGGCAACCCATACCCCGGCACCACCATGCACTCTGGCGCAGTCTCCACGGCAACGGCGCCCCCGTACTCGGACGTTGCAGGGACCGGCCCGTTTACCGGCAGCCCCTACGGCACCGGCGGCTCCGGCAGCGGCGGCTGGGACAACAAAGGCGGCGGCAGCACCTGGCAGCCGCAGGGTCCTCCGCCGGCACCCAAGGTGCGCCCCGCAGGTCCCGGTGCCCCCGCCGTCGCGATCGCTGCCGGCAGCGCACTGATTGTCGGCGCGGGACTGAAGGCCCTGGACGTCACCAACATCATCGACCTCGGCGACTCCACGAACGCCATCGCCTGGGCCAGTGCGGCGGCGGTCCTGGGCCTCGGGATCCTCATTCTGGGCTTCCGCGGCCGCACCTCGGGCATCCTGTCGTTCTTTGCAGTGGCAGCCCTCATCACGGGAGGAATCTTCAACGTGGTGGGCAACAACGGCGAGCGCGTCCGATTCCAGGAAGTTGACTGGGCACCCACGAGCATCCAGCAGGCAAGCGAGGGGCTGAACATCACGGCGGGACGCGGAACCGTTGACCTCACCGGGCTCGCCCTGGACGCCCCCCTCGAGTCCGAGGTGCTTGTCCCCCTCGATTTCACCGCCAGCAACGTCACGGTGGTGATCCCCGACTCCGTGCCCGTGGACATCCGCGCCGATATGACCCTGGGCAACCTCACGGAAGGCGGAAGCCAGCGCGGCGGGACAACCACACGCGAAAGCAGCTACAACACCGACAAGCCCGGCAGCCCCCTGATCATCGAGATCGACGGCACCGTCAGCAACGTCACCATCAAGGAAGGTAACTGACATGAGCAGCCAGACACCGGCGCCGGACCCGTACATCCCCGGGAGCTCCGCGGCGGCACGCACCGACTCCGTCCCTCCCTCCGGGGCGCGGGTGGGAACCATCGTATGGGGCCTGATCGTACTTGCCCTGGCAGCCCTGATCATCATCGCCCAGCTCGGAATCGTCACCCTCAACGGGACCTACGTCCTGATCGGCCTCATGATCGGGGCGGGAGCGGCCCTGGTGGTCGGAGGTCTCCTCTCCGCCAGGAAAAGTGACAACGGCACCACAACACGGAAGTCTTGAACCATGGATAAATTCTTCAGCATCGTCAGGGGCCTGGGCCTGAAACGCGGACCCCAGCGCATCCTGGGAGGCGTCCTGGGAGGGATCGCGGCAAAACTCAACGTGGACGTGGCCTACGTCCGCATTGCCTTCCTCCTCTTTGCCCTCCTCCCCGGCCCCGCCTTCGTTTTCTACCTCGTGGCCTGGGTAATCCTGCCGGACCAGCGGAACGTCATCCCGCTGCAGTCGTTCCTCGACAGGCGGTCACTGAACCGCCCATGATAAACGGGCACACCGGGCCCCGCTCCCCTTGGAGCGGGGCCCTTCGTGTAACCAGTTTGTGTCGTACCGCACACACCGCACTAGACTCTATGTGAGCTCAGCGTGGCGCTCTGCCTGTAAACCCTCTCCCCAGGATTTGAGCGAGACATGAAAATTGGAATCCTTACCAGCGGTGGCGACTGCCCCGGACTGAATGCGGTGATCCGCGGAGCAGTCCTCAAGGGAATTGCCATCCACGGCCACGAGTTCGTCGGTTTCCTCGACGGCTGGCGCGGCGTTGTTGAGGGCGACATCATCGACATCCCCCGGACCATGGTCCGCGGCATTGCCAAGCAGGGCGGCACCATCCTGGGTACCTCCCGCACCAACCCGTTCGAAAACGGCGGCGGCCCCGAGGTCATCAAGGCCCACATGGAGCGCCTGGGCATCGATGCCATCATCGCGATCGGCGGTGAGGGCACGCTGGCGGCAGCCAAGCGGCTTACCGACGCCGGCCTGAAGATCGTCGGCGTTCCCAAGACCGTTGACAACGACCTCGACGCCACCGACTACACCTTCGGTTTCGACACCGCCGTGCAGATCGCCACCGAGGCCATCGACAGGCTCCGGACCACCGGGGAATCGCACCACCGCTGCATGATCGCCGAAGTCATGGGCCGGCACGTCGGCTGGATCGCCCTGCACGCCGGCATGGCTGCAGGTGCCCACGCCATCCTCATTCCGGAACAGAAAGTCAGCATCGAGCAGATCACCGAATGGGTGAACGAGGCCCATGCCCGTGGCCGCGCGCCGCTGGTGGTCGTGGCTGAGGGGTTCGTTCCCGAGCACATGGAAACCCCGCATTCCGAGCGCGGCCTGGACACCTTCGGACGGCCCCGCCTGGGCGGCATCGCAGACCAGCTGGCCCCTGAACTGGAAGCCCGGACCGGCATTGAAACCCGGGCCACCATCCTGGGCCACATCCAGCGCGGCGGCGTGCCGTCCGCCTTCGACCGTGTCCTGGCCACCCGGCTGGGCATGGCGGCCATCGACTCGGTGGTTGAGGGCTACTGGGGCACCATGGTGGCGCTCAAGGGAACGGACATTGAGCACGTGGGCTTCCAGGAAGCCCTGGGCAAGCTGAAGACCGTCCCGCAGAACCGCTACGACGAAGCTTCCGTCCTGTTCGGCTGAGCCGTCCTGTACCCCTGAAGAGTGCCGGCGGCCGATGTGTCCTGTCCAACGGGACCGGTTGCCCGTCCTAGGCTGGGAGCATGACACTCGACCCCGGTTCGGCCGCCATCATCCAGCTTGCGTGGGCCCGGCGCCTCAGGCTGGATGATGACGCCTTCAGCTCCGCCCTGGCCTCCGGGGAACGCATAGTCCGTGCCGACCAGTCGGCGCGGACCGTCGAGTTCGTCCGGCTGTTCGGCAGCTCGGCGCTGGTGGGTCCCCCATGGGTCATTGATGCCGCGGCGGACCTTCCCGACGAGGAAATGGCGCAGCACGTCACACTGCTGACCCTCACCAGGCAGCACGGCGGGCACGGCCTGGGGGCAGCCGCACTCTTTTTTGCGGACGACCTGCCCCTCAGGCAGCCGCCGGAGGAAATGACCGTCTCGCACGCCAACGCCGAAGCGATCGAGCTTGAAGGCCGGTGCCCGCCCGACGACGTCAACGAAGTGGGCCTTTCAGACCTGGAGAACCGCTACACCATCGTCCATGAACTGGAGGGGCGCCGGGTGCCCCTGGCCTGCGGGGCATACACGGAGTGGGAAGGGCTGCTGGCGCATCTTGGCGTCCTGGTGGACCCTGAATGGCGCCGGCGCGGACTGGGCTCCCTGGCAGCCTCAATTGCCGCCCATGAGGCCCTTGCGGCGGGACTGACCCTCCAGTGGCGGACGGACGTCAGCAATACAGGTTCCCTGGCGCTGGCCCGGAAGCTGGGCTTGTCAGCCGGCGGAATCCAGACCAGCGTCCACCTTGGCTGACCCCGGCACGCCCCAGCCCTGAACCGGCTGCGGCTTGGCGAAGAACAGCGCCACCGCCGCGCCTGCCAGGATGACCCCGGCAGGCAGGAGCATGGATTGGCCCATCGCCGTCGAAAATCCGCCGTGGAGGGCCTCGGGGAGGCCTCCGGACAGGGCCATGCCCTCGCCCGCTGCCCCGCCGGGGCCACCGGGGCCACCGGCCGGAAGCTCCGCGGCCAGCCGCGCCTGGATCAGCACCGCAATGGCTGCGCTGCCCAGCACGGCGCCGATCTGCCGTGTGGTGTTGTAGACGCCGGACCCGGCCCCGGCCTGCCGCGGGGGAAGGTTGCGGGTGGCGGTGGTGCTCAGCGGAGCCCAGATGCCTGCGTTGGCGAATCCCAGGATGGCGCTGGGCAGCAGGAACAGCAGGATGGGGGTGTCCGGCTGCATCAGGGCCGAGTTCCAGGCCAGGGCCACGGCCATCAGCACCAGGCCGGCCGCGGCGATGAATTTCGGGTTGACCCTGTCGATGATCTTGCCCACTACCGGCGCCAGGCCGCCCGAGATCAGTGCCATGGGCACCATCATCAGCGCGGACTGGGTGGGCGTGAGGCCGCGGACCAGCTGGTAGTAGAAGATGAGCGGCAGGCTGAACGCGGTCACGGTGAAGCCAACGGTGGTGATTCCGATGTTGGCCAGGGAAAAGTTGCGGTCCCGGAAGAGCGCCAGCGGCAGCAGCGGCTCACCTTTGTTGAACCGCTGCCAGGCCACAAAAAGCGCCAGCACGGCAAGGCCGGCGATGATCAGGCCCCACACCGTGACAGGCCCGGCGATGGTGCCCCAGTTGTAGCTTTCGCCCTCCTGGATGCCGAACACCAGGAGGAAAAGTCCGACGGCGCTCAGCACCACGCCGGGAATGTCGAACCGGTGCGGGTGGGTGCTCAGGGCCGGTACGTTGCGCAGGGCGAGGATAAAACCGGCGATTCCGATGGGGACGTTGATGAAGAAGATCCATTCCCAGCCGAGTCCGTCCACCAGGACGCCGCCCAGGATAGGGCCCACGAGGGTGGCCAGGCCGGCGGTGGCACCCCAGATGGCCATGGCCGCGCCCCGCCTGTCCGGCGGAAAAACGCGGGTGATGACTGCCATGGTCTGCGGCGTCATCATGGCGGCGCCGAGCCCCTGCAGCACGCGGGCCGCGATGAGTGTCTCCACGTCGCCGGACAGCCCGCACCACAGCGATGCCATGGTGAAGACCACCAGGCCTGAGAGGTACAGCTTCTTGGGGCCGAAGCGGTCGCCCAGCCTGCCGGTGATGAGCAGCGGGACCGCGTAGGCCAGGAGGTAGGCGCTGGTGACCCAGATGACCGAATTGATGTCAGCGTCCAGGCCCTCCATGATCCGCGGGTTCGCCACGGACACGATGGTGGTGTCGACCAGGATCATAAAGAACCCGATCACCAGGGACCACAGGGCCGGCCAGGGTTTTGCGACGTTTTCCACGGTCATCCTTCGTCAGGTGGTTGCTGCCGGGCGGGACCGGGTAAACGGCTGGGTCCCGCCTAGGCCAGGAGGTCCAGGATCTCCTGGCGGGCGAACATCTGGGCAGCGGCGCGGGCCGACGGCGCGCCGGCGTCCGGGTCGGCCCCGGCATGCAGCAGTACCCGGGCCACATCGGTGTAGCCCTTGAACGCCGCTCCCGCGAGCGGAGTCTGGCCGCGGTCGTTGGCAGTGCCGGGCTCGGCGCCGTGTTCCAGGATGAGCTGAACGGTCTCCGCGTGGCCATGGTAGGCGGCCAGCATGAGGAGGGAATCCCCTGCCGAATTGGTCAGGGTGGCGGGAGCGCCGGCGTCCAGGTAGGCACGGAGCAGCGCCGTGTCCCCCTCCCTGGCAGCATGGAAGAGCGTATGCGCCAAAGCCAGCGCGTCGTCGTCGGGCCCTGGATCGGGCTGAACGTTGTCCGTCATGGTCGTGGCCCCCTGAGGAATCCGGTCTGGCGCCCCACCACCTGGCCGGCATCTGGGGCAACGATGAGTTCCTGGACGGCAGGGTATGGCTCGTCGCCGTCCAGGACCGTCAGTATTTCATCCGGGGCGACCGAACGTTTTATGACTGCCAGTGCAACCGGGCCCATCTCGTAATGCTGGGCCACGGACGTCACCGCCCCCACTTTGCGTTCCCCCACCAGGACCGGACTGCCGGCCTCCGGCAGGGTGTGCTGGGATCCGTCCAGCTGGAGGAACACGAGGCGGCGGGGCGGGTGGCCGAGGTTGTGTACCCGGGCTACTGTTTCCTGGCCCTTGTAGCAGCCCTTGGCCAGGTGCACCGCGGTCCGAAGCAGGTCAAGTTCGTGCGGGATGGTCTTGTCGTCCGTTTCCGCCCCGATCCGGGGGCGCCAGGCTGCCACGCGCAGCGCTTCGGCGGCAAGGACGCCCGCAAGGGGACGCCCCGCAACCGTCTCCTCCAGGTGATCGGCCGGAACGAGGTATTCGAACCACGGGCGGTCAAGGCCAGGGTGGCTGGCCTCCGGGACGGTCGCATAAGAGTAGCCGCCTGCCCCCACGTGCGGCCACGGGTCCTGCCAGGCCAGCAGGCCGGACCACTCCGGGACAGCTTTGGTGCTGCCAACAACAGCCCAGTCCGCGGAAACATCGGCGATCTCCACCCGCAGCATGAACTTCATCCTGTTAAGGAACTCCGCGAGGGGCGCCGCTTCGGCGGCCTCGACAAGAAGCCAGGTGGTGGTGCCGTCGTCAATGACCCGCGCGTCGAAATCAATCCTGCCCTGCACGCTCAGGAGGAGGAGTTCACTGGATTCATTCGGCTGCAGGCCGGCGACCTGCTGGGAGGAAAGGGTGTTGAGCCAGCTCAGGCGGTCCGGACCGGTTACCGAGACAACGCCGCGGTGGGAGAGGTCGACGACGGCGGTTCCGGCCGCGAGGGCGCGCTGCTCGCGCAGGGGCTCACCGTAGTGGGCGGCAACGCCGGCGTCCGCGCCGGCCGCCTCAACGGCGCCAGGGCGCGACAGCAGGGGGCTGGGAGTAGTCATATGTAGTAGAAGTCCTAGGGGCTCGGCGGTATTCCGGATTTTCATGGCCGGAGTGGATCCGGGCCGCCTGCGTCTTTAAGCCGAAGGACCGGGAGGAGTCAGGAAACCTTTTTCAGGAAGGCCGAGGCATGCGCTTCCAGGCCTTTGCCTTCCTTGCCGCCAACAGCAACATCCCAGCGCCACAGGAGGTTGCCGTCCACCAGGCCGAAGATGCGGGTGGCGGCGCTGTAGTCCTTGGAATGGCTCCCGCGCATGACCAAATCCGTGGTGAGCTGGATCTGCGGGCCCTTGATCTGCCCGTAGTACAGCTCGGAAATGCCTCCGGGGTGGGAGATGGACACCGAGATGTCGAACCCGCCCTCGCTGTTGCGCAGGGCCTCCACCTCGTCCGCACTCTTCAGCGCCGGAACGATGTCCGCGGGGATCAGGCCGGGGCCGCCGTCGGCATCAAGCTGTTTACGCTCCAGCGCCCAAAAGCCTGTCTCGACAGTAAGCGGCCGCAGGCGCGTGCCGTCGTCGTCCGTCAGCCAGCTTTCCGCACGGTACTGAAGGTACGGCAGCCCGTTGTGCGTAAAGGACACGTGCTGCAGGAAGTGCTCCGAGTCCTCGTCACCGCTGCCGAGGCGGCCGCGGCCCTCCCACTCACCAATGAGCCAGGAAAGCGGAACGAGTTCTGGAGTCAGGTCTGTAGGAATCTCAATGGGCACAGCGACTACCTCTGGAAATCGGCTAGCTCCGGAAAAAGGCGTCTACTTCTGGCCCTTGAAGAGGCGGTAGACCACGAATCCGGCAAACCAGGCCATGGCGAGGCTGGCGATGCCGAGCAGGACAAGGAAGAAGATTTCAAAAGCAAGTACGGACATGATGCCATCCTAACGCGTTAGTAGATGAGGAGTTTGTCTATGAAGTAGGCAAGGGAACCCACCGCCGAGACAGGGGCAAGGCCCATGCTAAGCGCAGCGGGGATGTTCAGGGGCGCACCCCGCAGGGTGGCCAGTCGCCGGAAGCTCGCCAGCACCGCGCCCACCACCACGCCGAAGATGGCTGCCGGCAGGACGGCGATGTCCGAGAGCACCAGCCCGGCGAGCGGTCCCGCGAGGCCTGCCAGCACAATGCCCAGGGGCGCCACGACGCTGTCCGGCCAGCGGATCAGCCCGGCCAGCAGCGCAACTGCGGCGCTGATGGCCGCCACCAGGAGCATCTCCCGGACGCCGTTGAACCGTGCCCCGGCTATCCAGCCGGAACCCAGGCAGGCGAGCAGCACACCCGCGCAGCAGCCCAGGGTGGATTCCAGCCGCTGGGCCTGCCCGGTTCCGCGGAGCAGCTGCACAATGAACACGGCCATCATGCCCAGGGCAATGAACGCCGGGGTCCAGTCCAGGTAGCCGGGGGCAGGGGCCAGGCCGGCAGCAACAGCTGCCCCGGCCCCTGGCACGGCAATCACGGCGGCCAGGGTCTTCTTGGCGGGAATCCGAAGGAAATGCGGCCACCCGATGCCGACGGCGGCGGCCATGGCAACAGCAACGGCCACAAGCACCTCACGGGAGGTGTAGACACCGGCGATGATCGCAGCGAGGCCGGCCATCCCCACGACGCCGATAGTCCATGAGCCCAACGACCGCGCCGGCGCCTGCAGCTCCGCGGTCATGCGGAGCCCGGCCTGGACTTAGTTTCTGCACTCACTGCGCTGCAATCCCATCCTGGCGTCGACCTGGAAGGGCGGGGCCGCCCTTCGCGGAGGGCGTCGGGGCCCTGGTTCAATCCTGCCTTATATGAACGGGATATGTCGCAAAACGTCCGTCCATCCGGCCCGGATCCATGGCTCCGGAGAGGCCTGCGGGTATACTCAAAGCTCAGCTAAGCTCACTGCTGAGGTGGCAGGCCGGCTCTTTTCTGCTGGCCCAACGCCGGAGCAGGAAGCCAGTACCGGCCGGTGAAAACCCGGTTCAGTCGCCCAATGATGCGCGGACGGCCCATGGAGGAACAATGTCGCACATCCTGCTCTTGACGAACAGCACTGGCTCTTCGGTGGACATCCTGCCTGCCCTGGAACTGCTGAACCACCGGGTCCACATCCTTCCTGCCGAGCCCACGGCCCTGCTGGAGACCGATCCGTGCGACATTGTGCTGCTGGATGCCCGGAAAGACCTGGTGGGCGCCCGCTCGCTCACCCAGCTGCTCAAAGCCACCGGCCTCAGCGCTCCCCTGGTCCTGATCCTGACCGAGGGCGGCATGGCCGCCGTTTCCTCCGCATGGGCCGTGGATGACATCGTGCTCGACTCGGCAGGCCCGGCCGAGGTGGAGGCCCGCATCAGGCTTTCCGTTGCCAGGGCCGTCCCGGACCATGAGGACGCGCCGACGGAGATCCGCGCAGCCGGAGTCGTCATCGACGAGGCAAGCTACACCGCCCGCGTCAACGGCGCACCGCTGAACCTGACTTTCAAGGAATTCGAGCTGCTCAAGTACCTGGCGCAGCACCCCGGCCGCGTTTTCACCCGGCAGCAGCTGCTCACCGAGGTGTGGGGCTATGACTACTACGGAGGCACCCGCACCGTGGACGTCCACGTCAGGCGCCTGCGGGCAAAGCTCGGCGCCGACCATGAAAACCTCATCAGCACCGTGCGCAACGTGGGCTACCGCCTCACCCTGGTCCGGCAGCAGGAAGACGAGCTCACCGAGGCCTGAGCGCCCTTGCGGCTTCCCGTATAGCCTTGCCTCATGACTCCAGCGCATCCTGAGAAGTGGCCCGTCCATACAGAACGGGGCGCTGTTGACCAGCAGCTCCTGAGGGACTGCCGGAACCTCCTGGCAGCGGCAGAGGAATCTGACGGCAACCCCTCCATTTCGGAACAGACACTGGTGACCATGCGCACCGGCGGATCGGCCGGGCAGTCACCGCTGACCCTGGCCCTGTATGCCCCGGATGAGGACTCCGACCCGGCCACCGGCCAGGACCTGGCCGGATTCGCCGTGGTGGTGGAGGAACCCGACGGCACCGGCGTGCTTGAGATCGCTGTCCATCCCAGCTACCGGAACCAGGGTGTGGCGGACCGCCTGGTGGGTGCGCTCAAGGGCAGCCGCGGGCTGGAGGGGCTGAAGGCGTGGTCCCACGGCAACCATGAGGCCGCCGCGGACCTGGCCGCCCGTTATGGGTTCGGCCCGGTCCGTGAACTGTGGAAGATGAGGATGACGACGGCGGGGGCGGACCTTCCCGAGGCCGCCCTGCCGGAGGGCGTGTCCCTCCGGACCTTCGTGCCCGGCCAGGATGAAGACGCGTGGCTGGCAACAAACCGGGCCGCTTTTGCGCACCATCCTGAACAGGGCAGCCTCACCCGGGCCGACCTCGAGGCCCGGATGGCTGAGGACTGGTTCGACCCCTCGGGTTTCCTCCTGGCCGAGGGCGGGCAGGGCCAACTGCTGGGCTTCCACTGGACCAAGGTCCATCCGAAGCACGGCCCGCATCCGGCTATCGGCGAGGTCTACGCGGTGGGCGTGGCGCCGGAAGCCCAGGGCATGGGACTGGGCAAGGCCCTCACGGTTGCCGGTATCCGGCACCTCCAGGAGCTGGGGCTGCACGCCGTCATGCTGTACACCGACGCCGACAACGCAGCTGCTGTGTCGCTGTACCGGAGCCTGGGGTTCACCCGCTGGGACATGGACGTCATGTACGGACAGGTGGCTACTGTTTAGTCCAGCAGGCGGACATACGGCCTCCCGGGCGGGAAATGCACGGCCTTCGGCGCCCTGATTGCTTGTAAGGTTGAAGCAGAACCCGCGCAGGCCGGAAGCGCCAGCATCAACCGCCAGGTAAAGGAGATGCCATGAACCCGGAACCTTCCGGAGCAGTCACGTCCCAGGACGTCGCAGTGCCGGTCCGCGCCCGCTTCGGCTCCTCGGAAGTCCCCGCCTCGCGCGCCACCCAGGACCGCATTGACATCCCGGAGTTTGCGCCAAACCTGCAGCCGGAGGGCGACATCCGCCCGGACCGGTTCCTGGACCGTGAACTGAGCTGGCTCAGCTTCAACTCCCGCGTCCTGGAACTGGCGGAGGACCCCACACTCCACCTGCTGGAGCGCGTCAGCTTCCTGTCGATCTTTGCTTCCAACCTGGACGAATTCTTCATGGTCCGGGTGGCAGGCCTGAAACGGCGCATCGCCACCGGCCTCGCAGTTCCCTCCCCCGCGGGCCTGAGCCCTGTTGAGGTGCTGGAGAGAATCAGCGGGGAAGCCCACCGGCTCCAGCAGCGGCACGCGCAGGTCTGGGCCGAGCAGATCCGCCCGGCCCTGGCCTACGAGCACATCCACCTCATGCACTGGGATGAGCTGGATGACGCGGCGCAGCAGCAGCTCAGCGTGATCTTCGCCGAGAAGGTGTTTCCCATCCTCACGCCCCTCGCGGTGGATCCGGCGCACCCCTTCCCCTACATTTCCGGCCTCTCGCTGAACCTTGCCGTGGTGGTGCGCAACCCGATCAGCGACAAGGAACTCTTTGCCCGCGTCAAGGTGCCGGACCAGCTCCCGCGCCTGATGTCCATCGACGGCCCCCGTGCCGGCGCCGTGGCCGGACGCGTGGCGCGCTTCATTGCACTCGAGGAAGTCATCGCGGTCCACCTGGACAAACTGTTCCCCGGGATGGAGGTCCTGGAGCACCACAGCTTCCGCGTCACGCGGAACGAGGACGTGGAGGTGGAAGAGGATGACGCCGAAAACCTCCTCCAGGCCCTCGAAAAGGAACTCCTGCGCCGCCGCTTCGGCCCGCCCGTCCGGCTCGAGGTCACCAACGACATCAACCCGAACATCCGCGCGCTGCTGATCCGCGAGCTCGGCGTCGAGGAATCCGAGGTCTATTCCGTCCCGGCCCCCCTGGACCTCCGGGGACTCTCCGTGATCGCCGGCATTGACCGCGCCGACCTTCACTACCCAAAGCACGTTCCGCACACGTCCCGGTACCTGAACGAGTCGGAGACGTCCAAGGCCGCCAACGTGTTCGCCGCCATGCGCCGCCGGGACATCCTGCTCCACCACCCCTACGACTCGTTTTCCACCTCGGTGCAGGCGTTCCTGGAACAGGCCGCCGCCGACCCCAAGGTCCAGGCCATCAAGCAGACCCTGTACCGCACGTCCGGCGACTCCCCCATCGTTGACGCCCTGATCGACGCGGCCGAGGCAGGCAAGCAGGTCCTGGCCCTGGTGGAGATCAAGGCCCGGTTCGATGAGCAGGCGAACATCTCCTGGGCCCGCAAGCTGGAACAGGCCGGCGTACATGTGGTCTACGGCATCGTTGGCCTCAAGACGCACTGCAAGCTCTCGCTGGTGGTGCGCCAGGAGGTTGACGGGCTGCGGCGCTACTGCCACATCGGCACAGGTAACTACCACCCCCGGACCGCCCGCTACTACGAGGACCTGGGCCTCCTGACCGCCAATGAGCAGGTGGGCGAGGACCTGTCCAAGCTCTTCAACCAGCTCTCCGGCTACGCGCCCAAGTCCACGTTCAAGAGGCTGCTGGTGGCGCCGCGTTCCGTCCGTTCAGGGCTGATCGACCGGATTGAGACCGAGATCCGCAACGCCCGCGCCGGGATCCCCGGCCGGGTGCAGATCAAGGTCAACTCCATGGTGGACGAGGCCATCATCGATTCCCTCTACCGCGCCTCGCAGGCCGGAGTAGAGGTTGACGTGGTGGTCCGCGGTATCTGCTCGCTCCGCCCCGGGGTGCCCGGTCTCAGCGATAACATCACCGTCCGGTCCATCCTGGGCAGGTTCCTGGAGCACTCCCGGGTTTTCGCCTTCGCCAACGGCGGGGATCCCGTGGTGTACATCGGCTCGGCGGACATGATGCACCGCAACCTTGACCGCAGGGTGGAGGCCCTGGTCCAGCTGTCCAGCACCGACGACATCAACTACGTCCTTGACCTGCTGCGGCGTTACATGGCCCCCGAAGCCTCCAGCTGGCACCTGGACAAGGAGGGCGTCTGGACCCGGCACCACCTCTCCGACGACGGCAAGCCCCTTGAGGATGTCCAGTCCTGGCTGCTGGCGTCCCGCCCCCGGCAGCGCAGCCTGAGCCGGCGTTAAGGGCTCCTGTTTTGTCGAGCGATGCACTCGTAGCAGACCAGACAGACCATCCGGGGGAACCAGTAGCCGTTACGGCTGCCGGCGCCGTGCCGTGGCGCGTGGTCAGGGACAAGCTTGAGGTCCTGCTGATCCACCGGCCGCGCTACGACGACTGGTCCTGGCCCAAGGGCAAGATCGACGACGGCGAAACAATCCCCGAGTGCGCGGTCAGGGAGGTCCAGGAGGAAATCGGGCTCACCGCCCAACTGGGCATTCCGCTGCCGCCCATCCACTACCACGTGGCCTCCGGCCTCAAAGTGGTCTATTACTGGGCCGTCAAGGCCAACGGGGCAAGGCTCCTTCCCGACGGCAAGGAGGTGGACAGCATCATGTGGTGCGCCCCCGAAAAGGCCGCTTCGCTGCTGTCCAACCCCTCCGACGTCGTGCCGCTGCAGTACCTGCAGGAAGCCCACGGGCGCGGGCACCTGGACACGTGGCCGCTCCTGGTGCTCCGCCATGCCAAGGCAAAGCCGCGCTCCTCCTGGAGCAAGGCCGAAGGCGAGCGTCCGCTGGCCGCCACGGGGACACGGCAGGCGCAGGCGGTGAGCCGGCTCCTACACGCCTGGAAGCCGCTTCGGGTGGTGACCAGCCCCTGGCTGCGGTGCGCCGCAACCGTCGCACCTTACGCCAGGGTGGTTGGTGCCAAGGTGAAGCTCGCGGAGGCGCTGACCGAGCACCGGCACTCCCGCAGCCCGAAGAAGACGGCCGCCGTCATTGAAGCCCTGTTCGACAAGCAGCGTGCGGTGGCGGTCTGCACGCACCGCCCGGCACTGCCCACCGTGTTCGGGCAGCTCGCGGAGCACATGCCGCCGCACCTGAGGGCACTCCTGCCGGGGAAGGAACCCTACCTGTCCCCCGGCGAACTGGTGGTGTGCCATGTGGCTCCCGGCGGTAAGCGGCGGATCGTGGCGGTGGAGCAGTTCAAGCCGTTTGACGACTAGGAGCGGCGCTGCGGCTGCGCTTGACCTCCAGGGCTTTGTATCAAAGACTTAGTACATTGATGCACAATTCTGGGGGATGACGTGCCGGTAACCGATGCAGCTCTTTTCACCAATGTTCCGCCCATGGCCGTGGTGTGGCCCTTCCTGCTGGCGGCCGGCAGCTACCTCCTGCTTCGGTGGGTCATCTGGGGACCGGGCAGCGGTTCCGCGGCCACTGCCTCCCAGCACGCATTCTGGGTGGGGATCATGGGGTGGCTGGCCAGCTCCCTCCAACCGGCCGGAAACGCCGGCATCCTGCACGTTAATCCGGACTCCCAGCCACTCATCAGCAGCGCAGCGATCGTGCCCGCCCTGGCCTGGCCGGTTCTCGGGTGCCTGGCCGTGCACGCCATCGGCCAGCTGAGTTATCCCGGCCCCCGGCTCCCGCGGCGCCAGGCGGACCTGGAAGTGCGGCGGGTCCGCGACTTCCTGCCCCGGCCACTCGCCTGGACCGTCCTTGCGGTGTTTGCAGGGACCGCCCTGCAGATCGGCTGGATGGCGACGCTTCCCGGCTACAGTCCGGTCCCCGACAGCTCCCGCCCCGACCCCGTCCACACCTATGTGACGTATGGCGGCGACGGCCGGGTCCCCGGCATCGAACTGGCTTCCTACCTCGGCCCTGCCCTCCTTGTCCTGACGGTGGGAACCTGGCTGGTGCTGGTGCTGATCACACGGCGCCGCCGGCTTGAGGCGCTGGACACCGAGGAAAACAACATCCTCAGGACCATTGCCATGAACAGGTTGCTGCGGACCGTGGCCACCATAGCCTCGGGCCTGGCTGCAATCGCGGGCAACCACGCAGCACGGCCCGATCCTTCCCTTGTTGCCGGCGGATGGATCAACGCGGCCGGGGCGGTAAACCTCGCAATCCTGCTGGCCATGTGGTGGTGGGCGCCGCCCAAGCTCCCCGCCGTCCAGGCAGACGGCGGCGGGCTGGAACCCCGTGAGCGGGCAGCGGCCTCCCACCCCGCCGCCCGGCTATGCATGTCCCTGGGCGCAGCCCTCGGGCTTGCCGCTTTTGTCCCGGTCCTGGTGGCGGTGATCATTCCGGGGGCCGTGACGGGGCATCCCGCCCTTGTGGTGGCGATGGCGGCCGCGCCCGTCCTGCTGGTCACGGCCGCAGGGGAACTGCTGATCCAGCGCAACTACGGAACCCCCGAAGCGCCGCGGGGATGGCCGCGGCAGCCGGTCAGCCCGGCCCTGCTCACCACCGGCATCGCAGCACTCACCGTACTGGCCGCAGCCGTCGTCGTGACTGCCTCCGTCCAACCGGAACTTGGCATCCTGCCGACGTGGGCTCCCACCGTGTGGACGTGCGCTGCCGTGGCGCTCCTCGCAGTTGTTCCCCTGGCGGCCGCGAAAGGCCGGGAGGGCATTCCGACGTCGGTCCCCGGGCTGGACGCCGCGCTCCGCGCCATCACCGTGCATAGGGTGGTCCGGACGCTCGCGGCCTGTTTCACGGTGCAGGCCGGCGTGCTACTGCTGTCAGCGGGGCCGGACATACGGCGGGGACTCGACCTGGAACCTGCCTCCTGGGCCTGGGCCTGGGACGCGGCCCCCTTCACCGGCGTGCTGTTGAGCACCGCGGGGATCGTCATTGCCGTGATTCCCGTGCGCAGCTTCGCCCGCACCCCCGCCTCCGGCCGCACCCCTGCGAAGGAACCGGCCACATGAGTGCCGGGATCACCGTGGACCTGCGCTCCGCAACACCTCCCTATGAACAGATACGCTCGCAAATCAGCTCCCTGATCGCGTTGGGTGCGCTCGCCCCAGGGAGCCGCCTGCCTACTGTCCGCAGCCTCGCGGCCGACCTTGGCATCGCAGCGGGCACCGTTGCCCGGGCCTACAAGGAACTGGAGGCTGCCGGGCTCGTGGATTCCCGGCGGCGGGGCGGGACAGTCGTCGCCGCCCCGGCCACCGGC